>JBFFFX010000001.1:0-27271 GCA_041557775.1 Acidimicrobiia bacterium
ACGGCAGCGATGCGCTCAGCCCGCTCGCCTGGTGGGGTGCCGCGACGTCGAGCATCCGCCTCGGTACGGCGATCATGCAGATGTCGGCCCGGACTCCGGCGGCGACGGCCATGGCCGCGATATCGATGGACCACCTGTCCAACGGTCGCTTCATCCTGGGGCTGGGCGTCTCGGGTCCTCAGGTCGTCGAGGGGTGGTACGGGCAGCCCTACGCCAAGCCGCTCGGGCGCACCCGGGAGTACGTCGAGATCGTGCGCCGGATCCTCGCCCGCGAAGCTCCGGTCCAGTTCGACGGAGCCCATTACCAGCTTCCGTTGCCCGGTGGCACGGGCCTCGGCAAGGCGCTCAAGCCGACGGTGCACCCGCTGCGCGCCGACTTGCCGATCATGATCGCCGCCGAGGGGCCGAAGAACGTGGCGCTCAGCGCCGAGATCGCCGATGGCTGGATCCCGTTCTGGTTCTCGCCGAAGAGCGACCAGTTCTATCGAGACGCGCTGGCCGAGGGTTTCGGGCGGGAGGGGGCGCGCCACAGCCTCGACACCTTCGAGGTTCCGTGCCCCGTGCCGTTGGTCATCGCCGAAGATGCCGAGACCGCAGCAGACGTCATCCGCCCGATGCTCGCGTTGTACGTCGGCGGCATGGGGGCCAAGGGGGCGAACTTCCACTACGAGGTGATTGCGCGTTTGGGCTACGAGGACGTTTGCGCCCAGATTCAGGATCTCTACCTCGACGGCAAGAAGAAGGAGGCCATCGCCGCGGTACCGCTCGAGATGGTCGAGGACGTGGCCTTGGTCGGACCTCCGGGAAAGATCAAGGACGAGCTGCCGCGTTGGGAGGCGACGGTGATCACGACCATGCTCGTGTCCGGGCCGGCGCCGATGCTGCACCTGATTGCCGACTTGGTGGGCTGAGCGCCGGGCCTTGGGGGCAGTGGGCGTCCCGGAGCGGCCGGACGCCCATCTGGTGGGCCCATTGTGCCCGGCTCCGGTCTGCCAGGACCGGCGCGATTCGGGCGATTCGACCCTGGTCGGCAGCTCGCGCCAGGACGCACGCTTCGCGGAGGAGGCCGCGAGCATCCGCGCGCGGAGATCGTCATGTCACAGGAGGCGGAGGTGAATCGGGCGGCTGCCGTGCGATTCGTCGAAGCGCTCACCGCGGGTTCATGCGACTTCCGCCGACGGGGAGGAGGTCGGGTTCACCGGGTCACCATGTGTCGCCTCGCGGGGGCGGATCACCGAGATCAGGAGTCCCCGCAACAGCTTGGGCAGCATGCTCGAGCCGAGGCCCGACCTCGCTGCCGGCGGCCATCACCATTGATCGTCCGACGAGCCTGCCGGTGCGTCGGATACGACGAACGAAGGCGAGGTCACGATGACGAAGGTTCAAGAGGTCCTGACCCAAGCTCGGGATTCTCTCTCGGTGACCCGTGTGTACGGCGAGCCATGTGAGAGGAACGGAGTGACGGTCATCCCTGCGGCCGCGGTGCGCGGCGGCGGTGGAGGCGGCGAGAGCGAGGGCGACTCGGCACAACCGACCGGAAGCGGTGGCGGCTTCGGGATGATGGCCCGTCCCGTTGGTGCGTTCCGCATCGACGGCGACGACGTGGCGTGGATTCCCGCCGCCGATACGACGCGTGTGATCGTCATCGCCGAAGTGGCGGCGATCGTCGCCATGCTCGTGATGCGATCGATTCTTCGAGCCCGCGGCAGGAAGCACTGAGGTGACGCCGGTCGTCGAGGTCCGCCATCTCGAAAAACGGTACGGCACGTTCACGGCCGTCGCCGACGTGTCGCTGTCGGTTGCGGAAGGTGAGATCTTCGGAATCCTCGGTCCCAATGGGGCGGGAAAGACCACCACGGTCGAGTGTCTCCAGGGTCTCCGCAAGGCCGACGGCGGGGAGTTGCGCGTGCTCGGCTACGACCCCCGTCACCAAGCGCAGTCGCTGCGGCGCCTGATCGGCTCTCAGCTCCAGGAGTCGGCGCTGCCTGATCGCCTCAAGGTGTGGGAGGCGCTGAAGCTGTTCTCGCAACGGATTGCCGGGGGTCCGCACTGGGAAGAGATCCTCGAGCAGTGGGGGCTCGCCGACAAGCGCGACGCCACCTTCGGGAGCTTGTCCGGTGGCCAGCAGCAGCGGCTCTTCATCGCACTCGCGCTGGTCAACGCACCGCAGCTCGTGTTCTTGGACGAGATGACGACGGGCCTGGATCCGATGTCGCGCCGCGTCACGTGGGATCTGATTCGCCGCGTGCGGGACAGCGGAACGACCGTCGTGTTGGTCACCCACTTCATGGACGAGGCGGAGGAGCTCTGCGACCGCATCGCGGTCATCGACCAGAAGCAGGTCGTCGCCCTGGACACGCCGACCGGGCTGATCGATCGCTATTCCGGAGGGACGGAGGTGACGTTCACGACCGAGCCAGTCGATCTCGGGTTCCTCGAACGGCTCGACGAGGTCGAGAGCATCGAGCGACGCGGGCGGCGGGTCACGGTCGTCGGCGCGGGGGCGGTGCTGGCACGGGTAGCGCTGGCCCTGGGCCGCCACGGCATCTTTCCCGAGGACCTCGCGACGAAGCGCGCCGGGTTGGAGGACGTGTTTCTCGCGATCACCGGCGGGGAGGTCTGACGTGCAAACGGTGCAGCTTGCCTGGGTCGAGCTGAAGTTGTTCCTGCGGGAGCCGCTGACCGTCGTGTTCTCGCTGGCGCTGCCGCTGATCATCCTGTTCGTGCTCGGCGGCGTCTTCGGGAACGAGCCGTCGGCGCCGGGGGAGCAAGTCGTGTACCGCGGAGTGGGACCGATGAGCTACTACGTTCCTGCCTACCTGGCTCTGGTCGTCGCGTCGGTGTGCGTGATCAGCATTCCGACGCACCTCGCCGGTAACAGAGAGCGCGGAGTGCTCAAGCGCTTTCACGCCTCGTCGATCGCGGCGTGGGAGGTCGCCGGCGCCCAGATCGCCGTCGCATTCGTGCTCTCGATCGTGAGCAGCGTGCTCTTGGTGCTGGCCGCCACCATGGCCTACGACTTCGATGCCGCGGCCTATCCGGCCGGCGTAGTCGGGGTGTTCGCCCTCCTGGTCGTCGGCTTCGCCGCCTTCGGGATCTTCCTCGGTGCGGTCCTCCCGACTGCACGGGCGGCCCAGGCGGTGGGCATGCTGGTGTGGTTCGTCATGCTGTTCCTCGGCGGCGCAGGACCTCCACCGGAGGTATTGACCACGGGAATGCAGCTCGTCTCCGAGTTCACGCCGCTGTGGCACGGGGTGCAGATCATGCAGACGGCCTGGCTCGGTCTCGACGCCGGGCTCTCGTGGCTGGTCTTCGGCGGCATTGGAGCGGCGAGCGCGGTGCTGGCGTTGCGCTTCTTCCGCTGGGAGTGAGCTTCGGTCTCGCCGTCGAGTGATTCGCTCGACCCATCACCAGGCCGGCGCTGAGGTCGTACGATGCCTCACCATGCCCCGCATCTTCCTCTCCCCACCCGACGTGGGTCCCGCCGAACGGGACGCGCTCACCCGCGCGTTCGACGGGGGATGGATCGCCCCGCTCGGCCCCGAAGTCGACGGGTTCGAAGCCGAATTGGCGATCGCAACCGGCCGCGGTCATGGCGTGGCGCTGTCGTCCGGCACCGCAGCTCTCCACCTGGCGCTCGTGAATGCGGGCCTCGGCACGGGAGACCGCGTGGCCGTCCAGAGCCTCACGTTTGCGGCGAGCGCGAACGCGGTGAAGTACGTTGGCGCCGAGCCGGTCTTCATCGACAGCGAGGAGGCGTCGTGGAACATGGATCCCGACCTTCTCGCCGAAGCGCTGCAAGCCGCCCAGGACGAAGGAAGGCCAATCGCCGCGGTGATGACGGTGGACATCTACGGTCAGTGTGCCGACTACGACCGGATCGTGCCGCTGTGCGAGACCTACGGCGCCGTCTTGATCGAGGACGCCGCCGAAGCGCTTGGCGCCCGCTACGCGGGCAAGCCGGCGGGATCCTTCGGGCACGCCGCGGCGCTCTCCTTCAACGGGAACAAGATCATCACCACGAGCGGCGGCGGTGCCCTGGTGACCGACGATGAGGACTGGGCGGCGAGATCGCGGTTCCTCGCCACGCAGGCGCGGGACCCGGCTCCGCACTATCAGCACTCGGAGCTGGGTTACAACTACCGGCTCAGCAACATCCTGGCGGCAATGGGACGAGCGCAGCTCGCCGACCTGGAGCGGCGGGTGATGAGGCGGCGCGACCACAACCGCTTCTACCGGGACGCGCTGGGGGACATTCCGGGTGTCGGCTTCATGCCGGAAGGACCCAAGTGCGAGTCCACGTTCTGGCTCACTGTGATGACGATCGACGCCGCTGCAGCCGGAGCTTCTCGGGAAGACGTTCGCCTTCATCTCGGCTCCCTCGATGTGGAAGCAAGGCCCGTGTGGAAGCCGATGCACCTCCAGCCGTACTACGAGGAATGCCAGATGTTTGGCGGCAAAGCCACCGAGGGCTTCTTCGCGGCGGGGCTGTGTTTGCCGAGTGGGTCGACGCTCACCGACGACCAGCGGTCGTGGATCGCATCGGAGATCCGCAAGACGCTCCCGGCGGCCTAGCCCGACCAACCGAGTTCCGGCGCGGGCGGCGGAGCTGTTTGACTGTCACCCATGGCATTCGACCGCGACGCACCGCTGCTGATCGTTCTGGCGGTCACCTTCACCGCTGCGGTGTTCCTCGCCGCCGCTGAAGCAGCGTTGCTGCGCATTCCGCCCGTGCGGGTGGCTTCGCTCGGTGCGGACGGAAGCCGGCGGGGACGACGCCTGGTGCAATTGCTCGACCATCTTCCCCGGGTGCTGGCGGCGATTCTGCTGGGAGCGCTCCTGACGCAGATCGGCGCAGCGACGGTCACGGGCATCCTGGCCGACCGCTGGTTCGGCTCCCTCGGAGTGACGCTCGCATCGATCGTGCTGACCGTCGTCTTGTTCATCTACGGCGAAGCGATCCCAAAGACGTACGCCGTACGCCACGCGGACCGCGTCGCGCTGACCCTGGCGCCGGTCATCGCTGCGCTGGAGTTGGTGCTGCGGCCGGTGGTCAGCGTTCTCGTCTGGCTCGCCGATCTCCAGGCCCCGGGGCGGGGCGTGGAGACCGCTCCTACGGTCACCGAGGACGAGCTGCGGCGTCTTGCCGCCCACGCCGCAGTCGAGGGTGAGATCACGAAGACCGACC
Source organism: Acidimicrobiia bacterium (assembly GCA_041557775.1). Lineage (GTDB taxonomy): Bacteria > Actinomycetota > Acidimicrobiia > Spongiisociales > UBA5794 > DATHZQ01. The sequence continues at coordinate 5,189 of JBFFFX010000001.1, forward strand.
TGGCGCTGATCGAACGTGCGTTTCGCTTCGGGGATCGCCGCGTAGACGACGTGATGGTGCCGCGGCCGGACATCGTCGCTGTTTCGAGAACGGTATCGGCTGCCGAGGCGATGGATGTCGCGCTCGAGGCGGGCCATCGACGAGTGCCGGTCTACGACAAGACGATTGAGGACATCACCGGATTGGTGCGGCTCCGGGACTTGGTCCAGGTGCCTCCGGAGCGGCGGGCGCAGGTCGAGGCGGGGGCCATTGCAGAGTCCCCGCTCGTGGTACCCGAATCGAAGCGTATCTTTGCGCTCCTGACCGAGATGCAGGAGACGAAGACCCACCTCGCCGTGGTTGTGGACGAGTTCGGTGGTACTGCGGGAATCGTCACTCTCGAGGACATCGCCGAGGAGCTGCTGGGAACGTTGAGCGAGGAAGCGGCCGGCGAGCCCGTCGTGTCGCTCGCACCCGGGCGATGGAGCGTCGACGCCGGTCTTCCGGTCGAGGACCTGGAAGTCATCACCGGTGCTCGCCCGCCGGACGGTGACTGGAACACGGTCGCGGGACTGGTGCTCGGTCTCGCCGGTCACGTACCGGCGCTCGGACAGGTCGTCGAGACAAAGGCGCTCAGCCTCCGCGTTGCCGGACTCCGGCGTCGGCGGATCACGCGCGTTGAAGTCACTCTGCGCTGAGGTCTGGCACACCGCAGCGCGTTACGCCGAGCGCGGACGCCGCCTTCCCGGCCTCGTGGCCCGGGGCCGCGTTGGTGTGCGCTTGGTGCGGGCGCGGTCGATGGCGAGCACGCCGAGCGACAACGACGCGGCGGCTGCGAAGACCACGATCGCTCCGCCGACGGACTCCATCAGATGCGGTGCCAGCATCAGCACCCCGGCCAGTGTCACCATGACCATGCCACCGACGAGCTTCAACACCCTCCCATGGCGCTCCTGGAGCTTCGTCACCCGCATCGCTACGACGGCGGCGCCGAGGACGGCCAGCTCGTCGATGAGAAACACCGCCATGTAGACGGCGAACAGCGCCGCGGCGACCCCGAACTCGACCCCGGACTCAGCGACGAGGTCCGCCCACAGGATCGGGAAGCCCGCGGTGCACGGAGTCTCGATCAGCGACACCCCGACCGCCAAAGCTGCGGTCCCGCCAAGCACCTCCGGCAGCGGCCGATCGGCGTCGGCGGCGCGGCGCATCTTGGCGAGCAGGCCGGCCTTCTTGGTTTCGGCGATCATCAGTGATGGGCCACGGCCGAACCAGATGAAGTCTTTCAAGTTGATCAAACCGAAGGTCAGGGCGAGCAGGGCGACGGCGATCCGTATCCAGGTGACGTAGGAGACGTAATCGAGGACCTTGTATGCACCGGCGATGTAGAGCCCGTACATCGCCGTCGTGACGACGAGGAACACCACGCCGACCGCCAGGACCCTTCGCCGCGACCGGGTGTGCAAGACCAGGGCCAGGAGCATCGACAACACCCACAACGAGCAGGGGTTGAAGCCGTCGACGAAACCGATCGCCAAGGTGCTCACGAGGAGAGAATCGGTTCCGACGGCGATATCCCCGACGAGCGGAACGTCGACGACGTCGTCCGGCTCCGCATCGGGCGCGTCATCGCTCCCGTCGGATGCATCGCCGCCGGCAGCCATCGCTGCGGCCACGACCGAGCGGATCTCCGTCCCGATACCTTCGTTGTAGCCGACCCACATGCGCCCGCCGAAGAGTGTCGTCGGCACGCTGCCCCGGAAGTCCTCGCCCTGGGCCCGCACCGTGGCTTCGAAAAGGGTCCGGTTGTCCTCGTCGTGCCAGACCTCGTACTCGACGATGTCGAGGCTGGGGAACTCCTTGATCAGATCCTCGAGGAAGGCCCGCTCCCGTTCGCAGTGCGGACACCCGTCGCCCCAGAACAAGGTGAGCGCATCGCCGTCAACGAGGGCAGAAGGCGTCGCGTGCTCGTCGTCGCCGCCGCCGCTGCATGCAGCGAACACGCCCATGACAAGAGCAAGCGCCAGGAGGGCTCGGGCAACTCGGAAGAGCGGCAAACGAGACATCGGTTCCACGTCGAGCCTGCGCCTAGGGAATCGGCGCTGCCAGTACCGGAAGTCCCGGTGGAGGGGACCCGAGAGCAGCGTTCTTCGAGTGACTTTCGCCCCCTGTGCCGCCGGGGCACCCGAACAGATCCTGGGGCATGGGAACGACAACATCTCTCGATACCGTTCGGATACCCCTCGAGGGTGCGCACCTGGTGGGCGACCTCGGGGTCCCACGCACGGCGAGCGCGCTCATCGTCTTCGCACACGGCAGCGGGAGCAGCCGGCACAGCACCCGCAATCTATGGGTGGCCGACCAGCTGCGGCGCCATGGGTTGGCGACGTTGCTGCTGGATCTGCTCACGGCGGACGAGGACCGTCGCGACCAGATCACCCGAGAGCTGCGGTTCGACATCCCGCTGCTGGCGCGTCGGCTGACGGGCGCGACCGAGTGGGTGGCGCAGAACGAGCAGACGTGTGACATGACGGTCGGCTTCTTCGGTGCATCCACCGGAGCCGCCGCGGCGCTCATCGCCGCGGCTCGCATGCCGGAACGAGTAGGCGCCGTCGTCTCCCGCGGCGGGAGACCGGACCTGGCGCGCCGCGACCTCGGAGCGGTCCGCGCCCCGACGCTGCTGATCGTCGGTGGCCGCGACGAGGTCGTGCTGGGCATGAACGAGGAGGCGAAGGCGCTGATGATGTGTCCGGTGGAGCTCGCCGTGGTCCCGGGAGCCACGCACCTCTTCGAGGAACCGGGCGCGCTCGATCGCGTTGCAGCCTTGGCCGCCGACTGGTTCTGCGCCCATCTCGGCTGCGCTCACGACGAAGTTGGGCCCTGAGGTTCCTTCGCCGGGGTCTTCCTGCCCGAGCAGGTCCCCGCGAAGGGCGATAGCGTGCACAGGATGAAATCTGCGGCCTTCTTCGACCTCGACCGGACGCTGATCTCGGGGGCCTCGATCTTCCCCTTTGCGGTCGAGGCCTGGCGGGCCGGGCTCGTGCGCAACGCCGAGTTGGCGCGGTGGGGCCTGAGCGCCCTCAGCTTCAAGCTCATGGGCGACCGCGGCGACGGTGCGACCGATGAGGCGCGATCGCAGTTCTTGGACAAGATCGCCGGCGTCGCCGTCGACCAGATCGCAGAGATCGGGCGGGGAATGCTGCCGGGCCTCGTCAACGAGGTTCGGCCGGAGTCCAAGAAGCTCGTCCGCATGCACCACGAGGCCAGCCGCGACTCGTGGATCGTGTCCGCGGCCCCCCACGGCATCGTGGAGGCACTGGCCGATGCGCTCGGCATGACCGGGGCGATCGGCACGAAGGGGAAGATCGTCGACGGGCACTTCACCGACCAGCTCGATGGTCCTTTCGTGTACGGCCCCGGGAAGGCCGAAGCGATCCGCTTGCTCGCGGAAGAGCGCGGCTACGACCTGGACTCCTGCTACGCCTACAGCGACTCGATCTCCGATCTGCCCATGCTGGAGACCGTCGGCCACCCGGTTGCGGTGAATCCCGACAATGCACTCGAGGCCATCGCATACGATCGGGCCTGGCCGATCGTCATCTTCTCGCGACGCACCAAACGAGTAGTCGCCATGACCTCGACGGCGGGTTCCGCTGCGGCGTTGATAGTGGCGGCGTACGTGCTGGGTCGGCGCCACGGCCGCACCGCGGGGCGCTGAACCAGACGTCATCTCGGTGTAGCCTCGGCCGTGCCGACGACGGGAGCCGACAATGGAGATCGCCAAGCCGTCCGCCGCCGACCGCGCCTGGTTTCACAGTCTGCTCCCGGACGATCCCCGCGTGGAGGCGAAGCCCATGTTCGGGAACCTGGGTGCCTTCGTGAACGGCAACATGTTCATGGGGCTCTTCGGTCCGGATGTCGGCCTCCGTCTCGACCCGGCCGGAAGGGAGCAGCTCGAGGCGGTGGAAGGCAGCGGACCTTTCGGCCCGGAAGAGCGTCCGATGCGGGAGTACGTGGCGATCCCGCGAGCCTGGCGGGGCGACCCCGAGAAGGCAGATCCGTGGGTCCTACGTGCGCTCGAGCACACAGCCGCGATGCCGCCGAAGCGCCGCAAGCAGCGCAAGCGGAGCTGAGCTGCGAATCACCTGGCCGGCTCAGTCCGCGGACCGTGTGACGTCGGCCACGGTGGCCTCGAGCCAGGACAGCGCTGCGCCCGCGTCCATCGTCACGGACACGCCGTGCGCTCCACCGCCGATCGAGAGCACATCGAGATCGGCGACCGCGGCATCCGCGACCACCGGCAGCGGCCGGCGACAGCCGAAGGGGGTGATGGTGCCTCGCTCGTAGCCCGTGACGTTCTGCGCCTCGTCGGCATCGGGCAGCGAGAGGCGCCGCTCGCCGAGGACGGTGCGGAGCTTCGGCCAGTCGATCGCCCTGTCGCCCGGCACCAGCACGAGGACGTGATCGCCCGCCCTCCGTCGCACCACGAGGGTCTTGATCAATGCGCGGACCGGAACCCCGCGAAGTGCGGCTGCCTCCTCCGCGCTCCGGGCACGGCCGGTACGCACGACGCGGTGCTCCAGGCCGGATGCGGCGACGGCCCGCAGCGCCGGCGTGTCGGGCGCTGCACTGTCAGCCGTCAGCCTGCTGCTCCTGGTCTCGCAGCAGACGGCGGAGGATCTTGCCTGAAGCCGACTTCGGGATCTCCGCAACGAGGTCGAGCATGCGTATCTGCTTGTAGTGGGCGACGTGCTCGGCCACGAACTCCATGAGTGCTCGCGGGGCAGCGTCGTGGCCGGGCTTGAGCACCACGAACGCCTTGGGAAGCTCGCCGGCCTCGAGGTCCGGCACTCCGATGACGGCGGCGTCGGCGACGTCGGGGTGGGTCAGCAGCAGCGCCTCCAACTCGGCCGGTGGCACCTGGAATCCCTTGTACTTGATGAGCTCCTTGAGCCGGTCGACGACATAGAGGTGATCGTCGGCGTCGAGGTGTCCGATGTCGCCCGTGTGAAGCCAACCGTCCTCGTCGATGGTGATCGAGGTCGCCTGTGGACGGTTCAGGTAGCCCATCATCACTTGGGGACCACGAATCCAGATCTCGCCGTCCTCGTCGACGCCGAGATCAGCTCCAGTCTCGTTGTCGACCACGCGAACCTCGGTGTTCGAGATGGTCACGCCTGAGGAGCCGGGCTTGTAACCGCCGGGTGGTGTGGCATGTGTCACCGGGCTCGTCTCCGTGAGGCCGTAGCCCTGGACCACTTCGACGCCGAGCCGGGTAGCGGCCTCCTCAGCCAGCTCCGAGCTCAGCGGTGCCGCACCTGAGAAGACGATCCGCAGCGACGACAGGTCGTAGCGTTCGACGACCGGGTGCTTGGCGAGGGCCAGAACGATTGGCGGGACTGCATAGACCCGCGTGACGGCATGGTCCTGGATGAGCTGGAGAAACTGCTCGAGGTCGAAGCGCGGCATGGTCACCGCCGTCGCCCCCCAACGCAGCACGCCGTTCATCAGGACCTGCATGCCGTAGATGTGGAAGAAGGGCAGCACGGCGAGCACGACCTCGTCACCCTCGAGACCAATCACGTGTTCACACTGGGCGAGGTTGGAGGCCAGATTGCGATGACTCAGCATGACGCCCTTGGCGAGGCCCGTGGTGCCGGAGGAGTAGGGGAGCACGGCGATGTCCGCCGCCGGGTCGACGGGCTCCTGACCTGCCACCGGATCGGCTTCCAGCAAGGCGGCGAACGGCGTTGCGCCTTCGACTTCTCCGAACACGAAGATCTCCTCGACCGAGCTCGCCGCGGTAGCTTCTCGCGCGGTTGCCAGGAACATCGGAATGGTCAGCAAGAAGCGGGCACCGGCGTCGTTGAGCTGGTACTCGACCTCTTCTGCGGTGTACGTGGGGTTGATCGTCGTGACGATGCCACCGAGGAGCACGACGGCGTGAAAGGCGATCGCGTACTCCGGGAGGTTCGGCGCCATGATGGCGAACACGTCGTCCTTGCCGAAGCCGCGTGCCCTGAGGCCTCCGGCGACCTTGTGGATCGCCCCATGGATCTGCGCGTAGGTGTAGCTTCGCCCGGTTGGTCCATCGATGAGCGCGACCCTGTCGCTGTGCTCGTCTACGCCTTCGAAGACATAGGGAGTGATCGGTTGGTCGGGCAGGTCGACATGCGGTAGCGGACTGGTGAAGACGGTCATGGCGGGCAACTCCTGATGTCGGCGCATCGAGCCTACAGGTGACGACCGCCTCGGGTCCGGCGTGGGAGCAGTGGGTCTCTCTCGGCCGGCACGCGATAATCGGTGGGTGACCGAGGGAGGGTCTGTGGTGCATCACGCCGTCGAGACGTTGCCGACCGAGGAGCTGCGCACACTCCAGGACCAGCGCCTGGCCGCGACCATGGCGCGTGTCCGTGGCGCGGATGCGCCGTTTTGGCGCGAGAAGCTGGCCGGATTCCCGGAGGATGGCTCGCTCGACCGGATCGCCGAGCTTCCGTTCACGACGAAGCCCGAATTCCGTAGTGCCTACCCGTACGGCATGTTCGCCGTCGACACCGATGCGGTGGTCCGCGTGCACGCCTCGTCGGGCACTTCGGGCAAGCCGACCATCGTCGGCTACACGGCGGGCGACGTGGCGATCTTTGCCGAGGTGAACGCCCGCGCCCTCGCCATGGCGGGGGCACGTCCCGACGACATCGTCCACGTCGCCTACGGGTACGGGTTGTTCACCGGCGGGCTCGGGCTCCACTACGGCGTCGAAGCCGTGGGGGCGGTGGCGGTGCCGGCGTCGGGCGGCAACGTGGGCTTCCAGATCGGGCTGCTCGCCGATCTGGGCGCAACGGGTCTGGCCTGTACGCCCTCGTTCTCGTTGCTGCTGGCGGAGCGTGCCGCCGAGGCGGGGTTGCTGGATGGGATTCGCCTTCGGTGGGGGATTCACGGTGCGGAGCCCTGGTCGGAAGGTCTTCGGGAGAAGATCGAGGCTGCCTGGGGCGGCGGGTTCGATGCGTGCGACATCTACGGGCTCTCCGAGATCATCGGCCCGGGGGTGGCTCAAGAATGCCGGGAGAACAAGGGCGGCATGCACGTCATGGAGGATCATTTCTATCCCGAGATCGTCGAACCCCTGTCCGGCGAGCCGGTGCCAGATGGTGAATCGGGAGAGCTCGTGCTGACGACCTTGACCAAGGAGGCACAGCCCGTGATCCGGTACCGCACCGGAGACATCACGCGCTTCCTCCCGGGCGGATGTCCCTGCGGGCGGACGTTGCGGCGCATCGCACGGCTGGAGGGTCGGGCGGACGACATGCTCATCATCCGCGGCATCAATGTGTATCCGCGGGAGATCGAAACCGTCTTGATGTCCGACCCCGATGTGGGCGGGCAGTTCGCCATCGTGGTGGACCGTCGCGGCACGCTGGTCGAGGTAGAGGCGCGCGTGGAGCTCGCCGATGCCGACCGGGCGCCGCTCCGACAGACCATCGCACACCGGCTCCAGCGGCAGCTCGCCGCGACCGTGCGGCTCCGAATCACCGTCTCGGTCGGGGATCCCGGAAGCATCCCACGCGCCGAGTTGGGCAAGGCGAAGCGAGTCTTCGATCGCTATGACGACGCGGACCCGGTGAGCTGAGACCATATTCAAGGACGCACCTGTCGGCAGTTGGGCCCTGCCGTTCGGGGCAACGTCCCTCGCTGCCACTTCGGACTGGAAGTTCGCGAGAGAGGTGTGTGCGGCAAGAACGAGGTCGTGTGTTTACATTACGGAGGTCGCGACCGAGGCGGCAGGCATCGCTCCGGCCGATACGTCCGCACCACCACCGACCGAAGGGCCGGCGGAGAGCGAGACGACGGACAGGATCTCGATGAGCCGGTACGGTCGAGACCGTATGCCATTGCGCAGCCGACGAGGAGGAGAGAGATGCACCGAAACCCGCATGGCGGACTGTGGCGTCCGTTGCTGATGCTGACGATGGTGTTCGCGTTGATCGCCGCGGCGTGCGGCGGCGATGCGGAGCCCGAAGGCGAGATCGTGATCGCCATCGGCTCGGAGCCGTCGACGCTCGACCCGCATCTGCGCGACGACGGTGGCGAGCGCGCCGTCAACGACAACATCTATGAGACGTTGCTCTCGCGTGACTCGAACGGTGAGCTGCAGCCGCTCCTGGCGGCCGCGCTGCCCACCCAGCTCGATGACACCACGTGGGAAGTCGAGATTCGTGACGGCATATCCTTCACGAACGGGAATGCCCTCGACGCGGCTGCAGTGAAGGCCTCCTTCGACCGGCTGGTCGGTCTCGGTGACGAATCGGAGCAATCCGGGTTCTTCGGTTCCATCGCCGGTGTCGAGGTCGTCGACGACATGACCGTGCGGTTCACGACCGACGGCCCCGATCCCATCCTGCCGGCGAAGCTGTACTGGCTGAAGGTCATCGACGCGTCCGAGGTCGGCGAGGGGTACGACGAGAACCCCGTCGGCACGGGCCCGTACCAGTTCGTGTCGTGGAACCGAGGCAGCAGCGTCGTCCTCGAGGCCAACCCGGGCTACTGGGGTGATGCGCCTGCGATCCAGCAGGTGACGTTCCGCTTCATCGAGGAATCGGGCACACGCTTGTCCGGTCTGCTCTCCGGAGAGTTCGATCTGATCACGAACCTGTCGCCTGACGACGCCGACACGGCGCCGAAGTCGGTCAGCGTGGTCGGACTCGAGCATCCGATCATGATTCTGAGCACGATCGACGGTCCGACCGCCGATGTCCGTGTGCGCCAGGCCATGAACTATGCCATCGACAAGGAAGCCCTGGCCGATTCGCTGTACGGCGGCGCCGCCGCGGTGGATCAATGCCAGATCCTCAGCTCGACCGTGTTCGGGTTCAACGCCGACCTCGATGCGTACGACTACGACCCCGATCGTGCTCGTGAGCTGCTTGCGGACGCCGGCGCCGAAGGCGCCACGATCGACCTGGTCGGCGAGTCCGGCCGCTGGCTCAAGGACCGCGAGTTGATCGAGGCCGTGGCCAACTACTGGGACGACGTGGGTCTCGACACCAACGTCCAGATCTTCGAGTTCGGTGAGTACCTGAACCGGCTCTTCGATCGGGAGACGAGGGCCTCGGCGATCTTCGTGTCGAGCTCCAACGACATCCTGGATCCGAGCCGCCAGCTCGGGACGTATTACTCGCCGGAGGGCATCGGCTCGTCGAACCAGGACGCCGAGATGCTGGACTGGGTCACCCGGGCCGCGGTCGAGACGGACGTCGACGCCCGCGAGGACCTGTACCTCCAGGCGACGGAGCGGGCCTGCGACGACGCCTACTTCGCGTTCTTGTTGAACATCGAAGACAGCTACGGGACGAGCGAGCGCCTCGATTGGGCGCCGCGGGTCGACGCCAAGCTGCTGGTGAGCGAGATGTCGCTCTCCGGCTGACGAAAGGCTGAATGAAGAGTGGGCCGGTTTGCCCTCCAGCGGGCGCTTCAGGGCCTGGTCGTCATCGTCGGAGTGACCATCGTGGTGTTCGTGGTCACCCGGTTGATCGGCGATCCGGTGTCCCTGATGCTCCCGCTGGAGGCGACGGCCGAGGAGCGGGCGGCGTTTGCCGCGTCCCTCGGCCTCGACCGGTCCATTCCGGTGCAGTTCTGGGACTTCGTCCGGGGTGCCGTTCGCTTCGACTTCGGGGACTCGCTGTGGCAAGGAAGACCCGCCTTCGAGATCATCCTCGAGGTGCTGCCCCGCACGGTCATGCTGGTCCTGGCGGGTCTCGGGCTGGCCATCGTTCTGGCGGTCCCGGTCGGGATCTTCGCCGCGCTGCGTCCTGGCTCGTGGACGGATCGCAGCCTCGTGGCGGGGAGCCTGTTCGGTCTGTCGGTTCCTCAGTTCTGGCTCGGTTTGATGTTGATCTTGTTCTTCGGCGTGACGCTGCGGCTGTTGCCGACGTCGGGTTCGGGGACCTTCCGCCATCTCATCCTGCCGGCGATCACGCTGGCGCTGCCCGCCTTCGGCCGGCTGACGATGATGGTGCGCTCGTCGATGATCGATGAGTTGGAGGCCGGCTATGTGGACACCGCCCGGGCCAAGGGCATGCCGGAATGGCGGACCGTGTTCGTGCACGCGTTCCGCAACGCCTCCAACCCGGTGGTCACCTTGGCGGGGTGGGAGCTCATCCGAGCGATCGCCGGATACTCCGTAGTCGTGGAGACCGTGTTCGCCTGGCCGGGCATCGGCTTCATGGCGATCCAGGCGATTCAGCAGCAGGATCTGATTCTGTTGCAGGCGATCGTGTTCGTGGTGGCGGTCATCGTGGTGATCGTGAACCTGCTCTTGGACTTCGCTTACAAGCTCATCGATCCCCGGATTCAGTTCGCATGACCGCATCGACCGACGCCCTCGATCCGACGGCGACCCTCGACCAGGACGCCAGTCATGTGTCGGCCGGCTTCTTCGCCGACCTGTGGCGGGACAAAGCCGGATTCATCGGTTTGGCGTTTCTGGTGATGCTCGTCGTGATCGCGGTGTTCGCTCCTGTGTTCGCTCCCCACGATCCGGCGGCGCAACAACTCACGGAGCGTCTTCAACCCCCGGCGTGGGCGGACGGCGGGACCAGCACCCACCTGCTCGGCACGGACAACCTGGGCCGGGACGTGTTGTCGCGGCTCATCTACGGTGCGCGCATCTCGATCATGGTCGGTTTCGCGGTCGTCGCCGTCGCCGGGTCCGTAGGCGTCGTGGCCGGGCTCTTCGCCGGCTACAAGGGGGGCAGGGTCGATGCCACCATCATGCGGATCGTGGACACCCAGGTCGCGTTCCCGGGTCTCCTGCTGGCGCTGATCATCCTCACGGTCGTCGGTCCCAGTGCAACCACCGTGATCATCGTGCTCTCGATCAACGGCTGGATGGTGTACGCAAGGGTCACGAGAGGCGCGGTGCTCTCCCTCAAGGAGCGTGACTACGTGGAGGCGGCGGAATTGATCGGTGCGCCGTCGCGCCGGGTGATCTTCCGCCACATCTTGCCGGGTCTCACCGCCCCGCTGCTGACCCTGCTGATCCTCGAGTTTGCCCGCATCATCCTCGCCGAGGCCGCCCTTTCGTTCCTCGGCCTTGGGATCCAGCCGCCGCAGACGTCGTGGGGTCTCGATGTCGCCATCGGCCGCGACTACATCTTCAACTCGTGGTGGCTGGTGACCTTCCCGGGCATCGCGATCGCTTTCACGGTGCTCAGCGCCAACATGGTGGCGAGTTGGTTCAGGATCCGCACCAATCCGCTGGCTCGCGCCAAGCGGTTCGCCGCCTACAGCGTGCGCGACGGAGATGTGTGACGTGGCCCGCACCGATGCCCCGCTTCTCGAGGTCAAGGATCTCTCCGTGTCGTTCTTCACGCCCCGGGGGACGGTGCGCGCGGTCCGTGGCGTGAACCTCGCGCTGGGCGCAGGTGAGACGCTCGGGATCGTCGGCGAGTCGGGATCGGGTAAGACCGTGACGGCGCGGGCCATCCTCGGGCTGGTCGAGCTGCCGGGGAAGATCACCGGCGGCGATGTGATGTGGAAGGGCAAGTCGGTCGTCAACGGCTCACGGGCCCGCTCCCGGGCCCGGACGATGCGCGGCAAGGAAGCGTCGATGGTGTTCCAGAATCCCATGACGTCGCTCAACCCGCTCATCTCCATCGGCGATCAGATCGGCGAAGTACTGCGACACCATCTCGGTATGAAGAAGCCGGAGGCGCGGGAGCGGGCAATCGATCTGCTCGCGATCGTGGGCATGTCGAACCCCCAACGCCGGGTCGATCAGTACCCGCACGAGTTCTCCGGCGGGATGCGGCAGCGGGCGATGATCGCCATGGCGCTGGCCTGCGAGCCGGAGTTGCTCATCGCCGACGAGCCGACGACGGCGCTGGACGTCACGATCCAGGCGCAGATCCTCGAGCTGATCGCCGACCTCCAGCAGCGGCTCGGCCTGGCGGTCATCTTGATCACGCATGACCTGGCCGTGGTCGCCGGGGTCTGCCATCGCATCGAGGTGATGTACGCCGGGCGGTTCATCGAAGAGGGCTCTGCGCGGGACATGTTTCGCCGGCCGCGCCACCCGTACACGGCAGGCCTGCTGCGCTCCACGCCGCGCCTCGACGTCATCGTGCCGCGGCTGCATGCGATCGACGGGGCGCCGCCGGACCTGCGCCTCCCCGTCCGGGGGTGTGCCTTCCATGCCCGATGCGAATACGGCCGCGCCGAATGCTTGACCGAGGAACCGGTCCTGTTCGGCGCACCCGGCGAGCCGTCGGTGGCGTGCCGATTCCCGCTCGACACGGCCGTCGAGTTCACAAAGGCGCCGCATGAGTGAGCCCCTCGTCCAAGTCGCCGATCTCAGCGTCCACTTCGACATGGGCCGCAAGGGTTTCTGGGGGTCGGAACGGCAGCACCTCTCGGCCGTCGACCACATCAGCTTTGCGATTGCGCCCGGTGAGGTGCTGGGGCTCGTCGGGGAATCGGGTTCAGGAAAGACCACGACGGGTCGCGCCATCTTGCGCCGCGTCCCCGCCGCCACGGGGTCGGTGCGTTTCGACGGTGCCGACATCACCACGCTGGACGGGGAGGAGCTGCGCCGGCTGCGGCGTCACATGCAGCCCGTCCACCAGGACCCGTATGGCAGCCTCAACCCGCGGCACTCGGTCCTGCAGATCATCGCCGAGCCGCTGCTCGTCCACGGGCTGATCGACAGGATCGAGGATGCTCGCGAGGAGGTGGGTGCCTTCTTGGACATGGTGGGCATGCCGCCCGACTCGCTCGACCGCTACCCGCATGCCTTCAGCGGCGGGCAGTTGCAGCGCATCGGGATCGCCCGGGCACTGGTGCTCAAGCCGCGGTTCATCGTGGCCGACGAGCCCGTGTCGGCGCTCGACGTCTCGATCCAGGCGCAGATCGTCAACCTCATGCAGGATCTGCGGTCAGAGCTCACCCTCACCTACCTGTTCATTGCGCACGATCTCTCCGTGGTGCGCCACATCTCGGACCGGATTGCGATCATGTATGCCGGGCAGCTCGTCGAGGTCGCCGGCAAGGACGCCGTGTACGACCGGCCCGCCCACCCCTACACGCAGGCGTTGCTCTCCGCGGTGCCGATCCCGGACCCGGAGATCGAGGCGAGACGGAAGCGCGTGCGGGTCGAGGGTGAGGTGCCCAATCTGATCGATCCCCCGCCGGGATGCCGCTTTGCCTCGCGCTGTCCGTTCGTGCAGGAGAGGTGCCGCGAGGAATCGCCTGTGCTGAGGGCGATCGGTGAGGGACACGAGGCGGCATGCCACTTCGTGGAGGACATCCCGCCGATCGAGCTGGCGGCGAGGACGTGATGGATCTCGGACTGGCCGGCAAGCGGGCGCTCGTGCTCGGGTCGTCGTCGGGGATGGGGCGCGCCATTGCCGGGGGACTCGCCGCCGAAGGAGCGCGGGTTGTCGTGACTGGTCGGGACGAGGAGCGCCTGAGCGCGGTCGCAGGGTCTATGGGCGCCGCCGGGTCGATCGCGGCCGACCTGACGACCGACGATGGTGCGGCGCGCGTGGTCGCCGGAGCGCTCGACGCGCTGGGCGGACTCGACATCTTCGTGGGGAACACGGGGGGTGGGAAGCCAGGGGGCCTGGTCGATGGAGGCTTCGAGGCAGTGGAGGGCGGCTATCGCGCGATGCTGCTGCCGCAGCTGCGTGCGGCGCAGGCGGCGATCCCCGCCCTGCGCCGAACCGGTGACGGAAGGATGGTGTTCCTCACGGCCCGTTCGGTTCTGGAGGCCTCGCCCGATCTGGCGCTGTCGTCCGTGTTCCGCAGTGGCGTCGCCGCTGCGGCTCGATCCCTCGCGATCGAGCTGGCACCGGACGTCACCGTCAACGTGGTCGTGCCCGGACAATTCGACACGGGAGCACTCGCCCGCTTCGAGGCCGCCCGGGCGCGCGCCGAGGACCGCACGGTCGAGGAGGTGCGGGAGGACCACGTCGCCGCGATTCCCATGGGTCGTTTGGGCCGCGCCGAGGAGATCGCCGATCTGGTGCTCTTCTTGGTCTCCGCAAGGGCGGGATACATCACCGGAGCGACGTTCCGGATCGACGGCGGCCTCACCCGCGGCTTCTGAGCGGCGCGGACGGTGGGAGCAGAGACGGACCCGGGGAGCACCGCCCCCCGCCGCCCGCAGCGCGTCGCCATCATCGCCGTCACCCTGACGTACGTTGCCGTGACGGTCGGCGAATCGATCCTGGCTCCGGTGTTGCCGCTGGCGTCTGCAGATCTTGGATTCGGTGAGTCCGAAGCCGGCCGGCTGCTGGGTTTGCTCTCCCTCTCGGCGGGGGCCGGCAACCTCGCAGGCGGAATCGTGCTGGGCAGGTTCGGCCCGCGCCTCTCCTCCCTCGTCGGCGTCGGGACGACCACGCTCGGGGCGGGCCTTGCGGCAACCGGTGCGGGCGCGGGCCGATTCACCGTGGCGCACGTGCTGATGGGTCTCGGCGCCGGGATCTTCTTCGCCGGGGGTATCTACTCGATCGGGGTGCTCGCCGGCCCGGGACGGCGCGGGCGGGCGATGGGCCTCTACGGCATCGCGTACTCGCTTGCGCTCGCGGCCGCCGCCGGCATGGTTGCGGTGGTCGGAGCGAACGCGTGGCGGGGTGTCTTCGCCACTGCCGCAGGCCTCGGCCTCGTCGCCTTCATCGCCGTTGCCGTCGCCGGATTACCACCGCGACCGGAGAGGTCCGAGCGCGCACCGGGCCGCGGACTCCGGTTGTTGGGCGTACCCGTTGCGGTCGGCGCAGTGGCCGCCGTCGCCCAATTCGGCCTCGCGGCGTTCCTCCCGACGTTTGCCGTCGACCGGTGGGCGGTCACCGCATCCACCGCCGCCATGATCCTGTTCGCCGGACGGGTCCTCTCCATCCCGGGAAAGGCTTGGGCCGGGCGCCTTGCCGACCGCTACGGCGCCATGGGGGCGGCCCGCCGCGTGACGTGGACCCTGCTGGCCAGCGGGATCGCCTGGCTGGTCGTGCCCGTGTCGGCGGTGGGGGCGGCGGCGGCCGCGATCTTCGCCGCGGCGGCCGGGGCGATGTTCCCGGTCGCCAACGTCGTGGCAGTGGAGCGGTTCGGCGGCCGCGGCGGGCTGCTCGGGGTCTTCCGCTCGATGCAGATGGCCGTGGCCGGTGTCTCGGCATGGCTCGTCGGTCTGGGAGCGACGGCTGCGGGCCTGCGCAACGTGCTGTTGGCGGGCGTGGTGGCGCTGGCGGCGTTGCTCGCGGTCCGCCCGGAGCGGGAAGGAAGTTGAGCGACGCTCAGACGTCGGGCTCGTAGAAGGTTTCGGTCGAGGACCACATCTCCTCGGTCCGGTCGAGCCGGGCGGTCGCCGCGTCGTGGTCCTGGCGAGCGACTTCCATCACGAGCATCTCGGCAAGCGCCACTGCGGGGATCGAGCTGTCGAAGGGCCCGATCGCCGGGACATCGACGGCGCACCAGAGGTGGGCGATCTGTGCGAGGGGGGAGAGCGGGCCGTCCGTGATGGCGACGATGGTGCCTGCGGACTCGGCGACGACCTGCGCCGCGCGAACCACGGCCGTTCGATACCTGGGGAAGTCCACCACCAGGAGGACGTCTTGGGCGCCGATGTCGGCGAGATCGCGTCCCAGGTTGCGCTCCTCCAGCAAGCGCACGCCGGTGCGCACCATGCTCAACCCGCTCACCAGGGCATGGGCACCGGCCCGGGACGTCTCGCCGGACAGCACCCAGACGCGACCGGCCTCGAGGAGCGGTTTGGCGAGATCGGCGATGTGTCCGCCCTCGATTGCGGTGAAGACGGAATCGATCGACTGCTCGATCGCGGTGCGCGCATCCGACTCCGCACCGTGGCGGATTCGCACGCTGGGCCGGCTGAGCCGGAGTGCCAGGTCGCGCCGAATGTGCTCTTGCAGCTCGGGGTACCCGTCGAATCCGAGTTTGGTGGCGAAGCGGACGATCGACGGGCGGCTCGTACCCACCTCGAGGGCGAGGTCGGAGACCGTGCCGAAGGCGAGCAGGGTGGGGTCGGCCACGACAGCCTCGGCGATGCGCCGCTCGGTGGGTGTCAGCCGAGTTCCGGCGGCGGCGATGAGCTGGGAGAGGGACGTTGGTGACATAGGTCGTGAGCACTATGTTACAAGCATTGCTCCGTCCTGTGCAGGGGTGTACGCTGGCCGGTGGCGACGTCGGTTTGGAGGTAGTCGCGATGGGCAGAGCGAAGTACGTACCCTCGGCGCGCGAGCAGGCGTTCCTCGACACGGTCGAGAACCCGAAGTACGACCGGCAGATCATCAACGGTCTGAAGATGTTTCTCGAACACCGCGAGCCGGACGACATGCGGGGTTTCTACAGCGACGCCGAGCTCGCGGTCCTCGCCGAACTGAAGGGCACGGAGCGCGACGTCGAGGCGCGCATGCCCGTGAAGGTCACCCGCCACTACTTCGAACTGGCCAAGCACAGCAAGCCGCTCCAGCGGCTCGTGAAGGCGAGTCCCGATGAGACGATCGATCTCGCCGGCGCCGAAGATCCCGGCTATCAGATGGACTACAGCCCCGTCGAGGGGCTGCTGCACAAGTACGAGATGGGACTCATGTACGTCATCTCGACGTGCTCGGCGCATTGCCGCTTCTGCTACCGCGAGGAGCTGATCGCCCGCAAGGAAGTGGAGCGCGCCGACGGAACCGTCGCTCCCAAGGGCCTTGCCCAGGTCTTGGAGGTCACCGACTACATCAAGGCGCACAACGCCATCGTGGCCGCGAACGGCGGGCTCCATCCCGAATCGGGACGCGAGAAGCTTCGTGAGATCCTGCTCTCCGGAGGCGACCCGATGGTGCTGCCCAACAGCAAGATCGCCGCGTGGTTCGCTGCGCTCGCCGAAGCGGGGATCGAGTCGATTCGCCTCGGCACCAAGGAGATGGCGTTCCACCCCGATCGCTTCGACGACGCCTTCCTCGCCATGCTGGACAACTTCCACGCCGCCTACCCCGAGGTCGGGTTCCGGCTGATGATCCACTTCAACCACCCGGACGAGTTCCTGTTGAAGGACGGCGACGGCAACTACGTCGAGAACGACAACGGGACGTTGAAGTGGCACCCGGCGACGAGGCGCGCGATGAACGCCGTTGCGGGACGCGGCTGGATCAGCGTCGAGAACCAGGCGCCGATCATCAAAGGCATCAACGACGATCCCGATGCGCTCCGGATCATGCAGCGCGCCCTCAAGCGTGTGGGCGTCGAGAACCACTACTTCTTCTGCGGCAGGGACATCGTTGCCTACCGGGCCTTCAACGTGCCGATCGAGACCGCGTGGCACATCCTCAACGAGTCGCAGAAGGGGCTCTCCGGGGTGGAGAACCATGCCCGGCTCTCGATCACGCACTACAAGGGGAAGACCGAGGTCGCTGCGGTGACCAACGAGCCGATCCCCGGTGTGCCCGGGACCGAGAACGGCGTGCTGATCTTCAAGATCTTGCGCAACGCCGCGGATGCGAAGGACCGGGGCAAGGTCTGCATCGTGGGGCGCAACCCGGAGGCGATCTGGTTCGACGACTACGCCGATCGGGTGGTCTACGACGAGGCAGGACTCTACGACTACGACCGAGTCACGTACGCACGCGAGGTGCCGGTGAGCATCGGGGTCGCCGGCCGATGAAAGCGGCTTGGCGATCGAACGAGATTCGATCGCCGGCCCGAGTGGAGGTCGGGAGATGATCGACAAACGAGTCGGTAGCCCGGCGGAGGCAGTAGCCGACATCCCAGATGGCGCCACAGTCATGATCGGCGGCTTCGGAGAAGCGGGCAGCCCCATCGAGCTGATCCACGCGCTCATCGACCAGGGCGCCACCGGCCTCACCGTGGTCAACAACAACACCGGTAGCGGCGAGGTCGGCCTGGCCGCGCTGATCAAGGCCGAGCGCGTGGCCAAGATGATTTGCTCGTTCCCGCGCACCGCCAACTCGACCGTCTTCCCCGAGCTGTATCGCGCCGGGAAGACGGAGCTGGAGCTCGTCCCCCAAGGCACGCTCGCCGAGCGGATCCGCGCCGGAGGCGCCGGCATCCCGGCGTTCTTCACCGCGACCTCGGTGGGCACGCCGCTCCAGGGGGCCAAGGAGGTGCGTCGCTTCGGTGAGCGGGACTACGTGATGGAGCACGGACTCACCGCCGACTACGCCCTCATCAAGTGCGCCCGGTCTGATCGCTACGGCAACCTGATCTACAACAAGACCGCCCGTAACTTCAGTCCCGTGATGGCGACTGCGGCGGCGATCACGATCGTGCAGACCCGCGAGGTCGTCGAACCCGGCGACATCGATCCGGAGACGGTCGTGACACCGGGCATCTTCGTCCATCGCCTCGTGACCGTGTCCAACCCCCTGATCGAGTCCGAGCTGGTGGCAGCGGGGGCGACGTACCCATGACCAGCACCTCGACCACGATCGGCTGGACCCGCGACGAGATGGCGCAGCGCGCGGCCCTCGACATCCCCAACGGGGCCTACGTGAACCTCGGTATCGGCATTCCCGAGCGCGTGGCCAAGTACGTGCCCGCCGGTCGCGAGGTGATCTACCACACAGAGAACGGCCTGCTCGGCATGGGCCCGGCCCCCGAGACGGGACACGGTGACCCGGAGCTGATCAATGCAGGGAAGCGCCAGGTGACCGCAATCCCGGGGGCGGCGTTCTTCCATCATGCCGACAGCTTCGTGATGATTCGCGGGGGCCACATCGACCTCTGCGTGCTCGGTGCCATGCAGGTCGCCCAGAACGGCGACCTCGCCAACTGGTCCACAGGTGCGACGGATGCGATCCCGGCGGTCGGCGGCGCGATGGATCTCGTCGCCGGCGTGCGCACGATTCACGTCATCACCCAGCACACCACCAAGACCGGCGAGCCGAAGCTGGTCGAGTCATGTACGTACCCGCTGACCGGACCGGGTGTCGTCGACCGGGTCTACACGGATCTCGCCGTCATGGACGTAGGATCGGGCGGTTTCCATGTCCGGGAGCTGGCACCCAGAGTGACCTTCGACTACCTCCAGGAGCGCACTGCCGGTGCGCTCGTCCCGAGGGGGAGATGATGACCGCGCAACCGCAGTTTCACGTCTCGAAGAGCGAAGCCCTGTACGACCGGGCGAAGAAGGTGTTGCCCGGCGGCGTGAGCAGGAACACCGTGCTGCGCTCGCCGCACCCCGTGTACGTCGATCACGCCGAGGGCTGTCGTGTCACCGACATCGAAGGCGTCACACGTATCGACTTTGCGAACAACATGGCCTCGCTGATCCACGGCCATGCCCATCCGGTGGTCATGGATGCGGTCGCCGCCCAGCTTCGCAATGGCACCGGCTTCACGCTGGCCACGGAGATCGAAGTGCGGTACGCGGAGCATCTCGTGGCCCGGAGCGCGAGCTTCGAGAAGGTCCGCTTCGTCAACTCGGGCACCGAGGCCGTGATGGCGGCGCTCAAGGCCGCCCGAGCCTTCACGGGCCGCGCCAAGATCGCCAAGGTCGAGGGTGCCTACCACGGCGGGTACGACTACGCCGAGGTCAGCCAGACGTCGACGCCGGCCAATTGGGGCAAGGACGACAGCCCGGTCAGCGTACCGGTGGCCTACGGCACGCCTCCCAAGGCCCTCGAAGACGTCGTCGTCATCCCGTTCAACGACCCGGCCAAGGCGCGATCGATCCTCGACCGGCATCGAGGCGAGATCGCGTGCGTCCTCATCGACCCGCTCCCGCACCGCGTCGGTCTCCTCCCGGCGACGCCCGCGTTTGTCGAGATGCTGGGGGAATGGACCACCGAGGATGAGGCATTGCTGATCTTCGATGAGGTCATCACGTTCCGATCCGAGTACGGCGGGGCGCAGGAGTGGTACGACGTGCATCCCGACCTCACCGCGATGGGGAAGATCGTCGGCGGCGGCTTCCCGGTCGGTGCGCTGGCGGGCAGGAGCGCGGTGATGGATGTGATGAACCCGCTGGCATCGCAGGTTCGCTTCCCGCACTCGGGCACGTTCTCCGCGAATCCGATCACGATGACGGCAGGGCTCACGGCGATGGAACTGTTCAACCGCCCGGCCGTCCACCGAGTGAACGCGCTCGCCGCCCGGGCCCGTCGCGGTATCGAGGACGCCATCGCCGAGGCCGGTGTCGCGGCCTGCGTCTCCGGCGGCGGATCGATGCTCCGGGTCCACATGAAGCCGGAGCTGCCGGCGAATTACCGCGAAGCGTTCTCGTCGCCGGAGGAGAAGCGGCGACTCGACATCATGCTCGACCACCTCTTCGACAGCGGCTTCCTCATGATCAACACGTGCTCGCTCACGACTTCGACCGTCAGGGGTGAGGCGGAGGTGGACGGGCTGGTGGAGGCCATGCGGCACGGATTCCGCAAGATCGCCCGGCTGTAGCAGACTCGGGTCCGGTCAGCGCGAAGAGCCCCATGTCACCATTGCCCGACCATCTCTTGCCCGACACCGCTCGCGTCGACGAGAACGGGCAGCTCGTCATCGGTGGCTGCAACACGCTCGAGCTGGCCGACCGCTTCGGAACACCGTTGTTCGTGTACGACGTCGCCCACCTGCGCGCCCGGTGCCGGGAAGCTCGGGCGGCTTTTGGCGATGGCGCGATCTATGCCGCCAAGGCCTTCATGTGCAAGGCCATGGTGCGCATCGTGGCGGAAGAAGGGCTGCGGATGGACGTCGCCACCGGGGGAGAGCTGCACACGGCCCTCGCCGCCGGCTTCCCCCCGGACCGGCTCGTGATGCACGGCAACAACAAGACGGTCGCCGAGCTGCAGCGCGCCGTCGACGCCGGCGTGGGCCGCATCGTGGTGGACAGCTTCGACGAGTTGGACCGCCTCGAGGCGCTGGCTGCGGAGCGCACCGAGCCGATTCCGATCCTGCTGCGCATCACGCCGGGCGTCGAGGCCCACACCCACGAGTACACCGCCACCGGGCACGACGACACGAAGTTCGGGTTCACCGTGTCCTCCGGACTGGCGACACAAGCGGTCGAGCGCACGCAGCGGATCGCCGGCCTCGATCTGCACGGCGTGCACGCCCACATCGGCTCGCAGGTGTTCCGCGTCGAGTCGTTCGCCGAGGCGCTGGCCGTCGTGGCTGCGTTCGCCGAGCCGTACGGATTCGCAGAGATCACCACCGGCGGCGGTCTCGGCGTCGCGTATGTGGTGGGGGAGCAGGCGCCGAGCCTCACCGAGTGGGCGGAGGTACTCGGAGAAGCCAAGCGTCGCGCCGGACTCACGGCACGACTTTCGGTGGAGCCGGGGCGAGCCATCGTTGCCACCGCTGCGGTCACGCTGTACACGGTCGGCACCATCAAGCCGCTCCCCGGCATCCGCACGTATGTCGCCGTCGATGGCGGGATGAGCGACAACCCTCGGCCGGTGCTGTACGACAGCGGATACGAGACGTTCCTGCCCCGGGCCGTCGCGGCCGAGCGGGACGCGACGATCCGCCTCGTCGGCAAGCACTGCGAGTCCGGCGACGTGCTGGTCCGGAGCGGCCTGGTGCCGTCCGACATGCGGATCGGCGACATCATCGCCACGCCGGTCACGGGCGCCTACGGCCATTCCATGGGCTCGAACTACAACAAGGTCCCGCGCCCCGCGGTGGTGTTCGTCGAGGCCGGCGAAGCCCGCCTCGTCGTCCGTCGCGAGACGTACGACGATCTCCTTGCCACCGACGTGGGCTGACACAGCGGCCGTTCGCCTCGATGCCGGTCGGAATCTCCCTGGGTGTCACGGGTCTGAATCGAGACTCGAGCGGAACGAAGGAGTTGAGTGCTGGCGTCGATCGAGAGCATCGACGGAATCGGGCCGACCTGATCCGGGTCAAAGGCTTTGGCTGCAAGTACAGCGACCCTCTCGAAGCGCCGGCGTCGACGGTTCCGGCAGCGCCTCGTTCGCCCCCGTTGTCCTGGTTGAGCGGAAGCTAGACGAAGTAGTAGACGTCCTCGGCTTCGAGGGTCAGCGGGTCGCGGCCGCGCTTGCGGAGCCAGGAGTAGACGGGCGGCACCCGATCGGCGATCGACTCGACCCGGACGTCGATGAGGCTCGGTCCGTTGTAGTCGAAGGCGCGTTCGAGCGCCAGCGA
>JBFFFX010000002.1:0-23751 GCA_041557775.1 Acidimicrobiia bacterium
CCCTCGTCGGTGTCGGCCCGCTCGTCGAGCTGGAACGGCAACGTCTCGGCCGGGCTCAGCACCTCGAGCGCGGTGGCCTCGACCTCGACCGCACCGGTGACGAGGTCCGGGTTCTCGGTGCCCTCGGGTCGCGCCTTCACCGTGCCGTCGACGCTGACGCAGAACTCGCGCTTCAGGGCCTGGGCCAGCTCCATCGCCGCCGGGGCGACGTCGGGCCGGAACACGACCTGGACGATGCCGGAGGCGTCGCGAAGGTCGACGAACACGACCCCGCCCTGGTCGCGAATGCGCTCGGCCCAGCCAGCCACGCGCACGGCGCTTCCGGAGTGGTCGAGCCGAAGCTCTCCGGCATGGAAATCGCGGTAATCAGTGGTCGCCATGGGGTCCCTCTCGACGGGGCGTGTGACGGCCGGCGAGGGCCTGCGAGTGCGCGCGTGAGGCTACTACCGCCCGCCCGGCCCTCGGCTCACCAACCCTGGAGGAACGGATTGACCATCCGCTCGCGACCGATCGTGGTCGCCGGGCCGTGTCCGGGAAGCACCTGCGTGTCGTCGGGGAGGGTGAGGACCTTGTCGTCCATCGACCGCATCAAGGTGTCGTAGTCCCCGCCCGGGAGGTCGGTGCGTCCGATCGATCCGGCAAAGAGCTGATCGCCCGAGAACAGCACGCCCTCGTCGGCGAGATGAAAGCAACAGTGGCCGGGCGTGTGACCCGGCGTGTGCAGCACGTCCATGGTGACCCCGCCGATCTCCAGGCGCTGACCGTCCTCGAGCAGCTCGTAGCCGGCCGGGAACTCGAACTGTGCCGCCATCTCGGGGTCGGCAACACCGAACAGCATGCGGATCTGGGCGCCGGGATCGAGCGCGAGGAACTCGTCGTCGGGGTGCAGCGACGCCTTCACGTCGAAGGCCGCGGCCACCGCACCCCCACCGGCATGGTCGATGTGCCCGTGCGTCACCAGCAGAGCCGCAGGAATCAGGTCGTGCTTCCTGACCAGTTCCTCGATCGCCGGCACGTCGGGGGGCGCGTCCACGATGACGCAGGGACCGCCGCGCTCGGCGGCGACCACGTAGCAGTTCGTCTGCGCCAGCCACAGCGCCCGGCCGTCGATCAGCATCGAGTCAGCTCGTCCCGGAGGTCGACTGAGGTACCAGTCGGTAGGCGTCGAACACACCGTCGACCCTGGCCAGACCGGCCATGATGCGATCGATGACGACCGGGTCCGACAGCTCCAGCTCGAAGCGGAACACGGCGACGCGGTCGCTGCCGGTGGCCATCGACGAGGCCGTGATGTTGGCCCCCATGTCCGACAACTCAGTGGTCACGTCCTTGAACAGCTTGGGCCGGTCGAGGGCCTCGATCTGGATCCACACGAAGAACGAATCGGTCTGCTCTGCCGCCCAGGCGACGTCGATCATTCGCTCGGCACGCTCTCCCAGTGCGCCGACGTTCGCACAGTCGCCCCGGTGGACCGAGACGCCTCGCCCCACGGTGATGAAGCCGACGATCTGATCGCCGGGCACGGGAGCGCAGCAGCGGGCGATCCGGACGAGCAGGTCGTCCATGCCCTCGACGATGATTCCGCCGCGTACGGGCTGCGGCAGCCGCTTCTCGCGAGGTGGCGGCTGGAGGAGGTCGTCGTCGGCCTCGTCGCCGACGAGCCGCACCATCTTGCGCACGACGTTGCGAGCGCTGATCCTCCCGTCACCCACCGCCACGTAGAGCGCCGTCGCGTCGGGGAAGCCGAAATCGGAGGCAACCGTGGCGAGCTGTCCCTCTCGGCCGGGGGCGTGGAGCGGCTGCCCTTCGCGCCGCAGCGCCTTGTTGACGGCCTCCTTGCCGTCGGCAAGTGCCGCTTCTCGCCGCTCACGCGTGAACCAGCGTCGGATCTTGGCCGCTGCTCGGCTCGACTTCACGAACTCCAACCAGTCCCGGGAAGGGTGCGCGTCCTGCGATCGGGAGGTGAGAATCTCGACGATGTCGCCCGACTCGAGCGCGGTGTGCAGCGGCACGAGGCGCCCATTCACCCTGGCGCCGACGCAGCGGTGTCCGACGTCGGTGTGGATCCGATAGGCGAAGTCGACGGGTGTGGCGCCTTTGGGCAGCGTCAACACGTCCCCCTTCGGCGTCAGAGCGAAGACCTCTTCCTGGTAGAGATCCAGTTTCAGATGGCTGAGGAATTCCTCCGGATCGGTCGACTCCTCCTGGAGGAAACGCAGATCGGCAACGAACTCGGCGTCGGCGCTCCCTTCTCCCTCTTTGTACGCCCAATGGGCCGCGATCCCGTACTCGGCCCGCCGGTGCATCTCGTGCGTGCGAATCTGCACCTCGAGCGCCTTGCCGTCCGGCCCCACCACCGTCGTGTGCAGCGACTGGTAGAGGTTGTACTTCGGCATCGCGATGTAATCCTTGAAGCGCCCATGGATCGGCGGCCACATCGTGTGGACCAGCCCGAGCGCGGCGTAGCAGTCGCGCACCTCGTCCACCAGGACGCGGATGCCGATGAGGTCGTGGATCTCGTCGAAGGCAAGGCCGCTCGCCACCATCTTGCGGTAGATCGAGTACAGATGCTTGGGCCGGCCGGTGACCGCGGCCGCCACACCTTGTTCGGCCAGCGCCCGCGTGAGATCGAGCATGACCTTCTCGAGATGCGCCTCGCGCTCTGGGGCACGCCGCGACACCAGATCCTCCAGCTCCGCCATGCGGCGCGGATACAGCTCGGCGAAGCACCGCTCCTCCATCTCGTGCTTGACCTCTTGCACCCCGAGGCGGTGCGCGAGCGGCGCATAGACCTCCAGCGTCTCCTCGGCGATGCGGCGCCGCTTCTCCGGCGGGAGCGGCGCCAGCGTCCGAACATTGTGCAGCCGGTCGGCCAGCTTGATCAGCAGCACCCGGATGTCCTTGGCCATCGCGATGGCCATCTTCCGGATCGTCGCCGCCTGGGCCTGTTCCCTGGTGGAGAACCGGATTCGATCGAGCTTGGTCACGCCGTCGATGAGGCCTGCCACTTCCTCGCCGAACTCCTCCTCTATCTCATCGAGCGAGACGTTGGTGTCCTCCACCGTGTCGTGAAGCAGGGCTGCAGCCAGCGTCGGGGCATCCATGCCGTAGCGGGCGAGAATGCCGGTGACGATCAGCGGGTGGGTGATGTACGGCTCCCCGGAGCGGCGGCGTTGCCCTTCGTGGAGCTCTCCTGCCCTGCGGTACGCATTCTCGAGGAGCTCGACGTCTCCGCTGGGGTGTGCCGCAACGAATGTTTCGAGCAGCGTCGCAAAGAGTTCGTCTGGTGGCGGAGGCGTCGCCGCCTCAGCCGCTGCCATCTCGTACCACCGCGTACACGGGAATCCCGTCGATGCGCTGCCGGCCGTGGAGGAACTCGAGCTCCAGCAAGACCGTCAGCCCGACGACGTCTGCACCGACGTGACGAAGCAGATCGATCGTGGCCGCCGCAGTGCCGCCCGTGGCGAGCACGTCGTCCACTATCAAGACTCGCTCGCCGGCGTGCACGGCGTCGGCGTGCACCTGCAGGGTGTCGGTGCCGTATTCGAGGTCGTACTCCTGCTCGACCACGGCGCACGGCAGCTTCCCCGGCTTGCGCACGGGGACGAAACCGGCGCCGAGCCTCGCCGCAACGGGGGCCGCAAACATGAAGCCCCTGGCCTCGATTCCGGCCACCTTGCTGACGCCGGCATCGGCAAAGGGCGCCAGCATCGCCTCGACGGCGGCATCAAACGCGCCATGGCTGCCCAGAATCGGCGTGATGTCCTTGAACACGATTCCCGGCGTCGGGAAATCGGGGACTTCTCGGATGAGCTCCCTGAGCATCGCCTCGGTCATGGCGTCACTCTACCGTCGCTTGCGCCGCTGCCGAGGGGGGCGAGCAACCGCCCCGACGTCGATCGTCTCGACGGCGACCTCGGCGGCCCCCTCGAGGGCAATGCCCGAGCGCCGCAGTGCTCGGCGTTGCATCCGTTGCCACTCTGGCTCCTGCTCCTTCCAGAGCGCCAAGAGTGGCGTGGCGACGAAGATCGACGAGTACGTACCGGCGGCGACACCGATGAACAGGGCGAGGGCAAACTCGCGCAGCGTGGCCGCACCGAGGACGTAGGAGCCGATGAACAGCAGGCTCCCGATCGGCAACAGCGACGTCAACGACGTGTTGATCGAGCGCATCAGCACCTGGTTCATCGACAGGTTTGCGATCTCGGTGAACGTATAGCGGCCCTGCAACTCGTGGACGTTCTCGGTGATCTTGTCGTAGACGACAACCGTGTCGTACAGCGAATAGCCAAGGATGGTGAGCACGGCGATCACGGTCGCAGGCGTGACCTCGAAGCCGACGATCGAGTAGATGCCGGCCGTGATCAGCAGGTCGTGAAGCAGCGCCGCCAGCGCACCGCCCGCCATCTTCCACTCGAACCGCCATGAGATGAACGCAGCCACGACGGCGAGGAACACCCCGAGTGCGATCATCGCCCGGCGGGTGATCTCTCCGCCGAAGGTCGCGCCGACGGCGTCCACGTTGGTCTCGTCCGCATCGATGCCGGCGGCCGCGGCGATGGCCGCTACCAGCTCATCCTGCGCTGGGCCGTCGAGCTCCTCGGTGGCGATGAGGACTCGAGTGGTCTCCTCACCGGTGAGCTGGATGCGCTGTCCTTCGAGGCCGAGGTCTTCGAGCACGCCGCGGTAGTCGCCCACGCTGAGATCGTTGGCGTTCTCCGCCTCGACGATCGTGCCCCCGGTGAAGTCGACACTGAGATCGAAACCTCGGAACAGCAGCGAGCCGATAGAGAGCGCGAGCAGGACCGCCGAGAAGATGAACCAGCGGTTGCGCTGCCGGATGAAGTCGAACTCGGTCTCCCCGCGATACATGCGGTTGAGCACGCTCATCGCACCACCCCCGCTGTCGCCGGCTCCCCGCTCCGCCCCATGGCGCGCTGGATCGAGAAGAAGTTGCCGGTGGCGAGTCCGCTGCGCACCATGAGCATGGTGATCGGACGGGTGAAGAAGTAGGCCACGAACACGTCGACGACCGTGGCGATGCCCAGTGTGAGGGCGAAGCCCTTCACCGAGCCGATGGCGAGTACGTACAGCAAGATCGAACCGATCAGCGTGACGGTGTCGGCGGTGAGGATCGTGCGGAAGGCACGGCGGAAGCCGTGGTCGACGGCGCCGCGGAGCGGCCGGCCGCGGCGGTGCTCCTCCTTGGTCCGCTCGAAGTACACGATGTACGAGTCGGCTGTGATGCCGATGGACACGATGATGCCGGTGACCCCGGCGAGGGTCAGGGTCGTTCCCTGGATCTCGCTGAGCACCGTGATCGCCGTCATCAGCAGGGAGCCGAAGACGGTGAGCCCGAGCACGGCGACGATGCCCAGGGCCCGGTAGTACATGAGCAGCGCACCGGCGACGAGGATCAGACCTCCGATGCCGGCGATGAGGCCCGCCCGTAGCGAGTCGCTGCCGAGACTCGCCGATACCGACTCGACGCGTTCCCGCTCGAACACCGTGGGCAGGGCGCCGTACCGGAGGATCGTGGCGAGGTCCTCGGCTTCGGCCTGGGCATTCTCGCTCGTGCCGATCGTGATCACGACCTGGTCCGCATCGAGGCCCACGCCGGCTGTCACTTCCTCGGCGATCTGGGGGGCCGAGACGACGACACCGTCGACGACGATCGCCATCTGGCGGCGCGGATCACCGATCGTGAAGAGAGAGAGTTGAGCCGTTGCCGCCTCGAACGCCACCGACCCCTCTTCCGAGAACTCCGGATCGACGACGAAGCCGCTGCTGCCGAACCCGCCGGAGAAGCCAGCTTCTGCGCCACGGACGTCCGCTCCGGTGAGGAACGCCGGGCCGACGCTGTAGACCAGACCATCCTCGCCTCGCAGGTAGGCCGGAGATCCTGGGTTGTCGACGATGGTGAGCCCCGTGTCGGGATCCAGGTTCGGGGGCGGCGGCGGAGGTACGGTCGTGGTCGTGGTGGTGGTCGTCGTCGTGGCGTCATCTGCGCCGGTCTCCCCGGCCGTGGTGTCGTCTGCGCCCTCGTCCGCGGCGGTCGAGTTGGCGTCATCGGCATCGGGGATTTCGGGCGGCGACAGCGTTCCGTCCAAGAACGCAGGGCTGAGAAGATCGAAGGCGAGCACCGGCCGGAAGCTCAACTCGCCCGTGGTGCCCACGGCCTCGAGGGCTCGCTCCCGCTCCTGGACGCCGGGAAGCTGCACCTGGATGCTCCCCCGGCTGGCGATCACGGAGATCTCGGGTTCCTGCACCGCGCCGAGGTTCTCGATCCTGCGCCGCATGACGTCGACGGCCGTGTCCAGCACCGCCTCGTCAGTTCCCGCCGGTGCCGTCAGCAACACCGAGAAACCGCCCTGGAGGTCGAGACCGAGCTTCGGGGTCCAGCCGACGCCGAGCACGGCGCCCAGCGATCCCCACGCCAACGAGACGGTGAGGAGCAGCGTGACCCAGAGACGGCGGCGATTCACTCGCAGCTACTCCGTCCCGCCGAGCTTCTCGGCAATCGCCCGGCGCACGACACGCAAGGTCGTACCACCACCGACGTCGATGACCATCTCCTCGTCCTCGATCGAGCGAACGACCCCGTAGATCCCTCCGACGGTGCGGACTTCATCACCGATGCCGACCGAATTGCGCAAATCGTTGAGCGCCCGCATGCGGCGTCGCTGCGGCATGATGAGCAAGAAGTAGAAGAGCCCACCGATGATGAGCAGAGGCAGCAAGAGGCCCAGTGCCGAGTCTGACGGCTCGGCATCTTGGAACGCAAGCATCCAGCTCGTTGCCAGGTTGACCACGGAATCCTCCATTGCGGACGTGGAAACGACGCGGCCGGGCCGCGCCGATGCGGGCGCCAGGTTAGTGGCGTAGCCGCAGGCTTGCGTTCACGTGGCCGCGAGCCCACCTCCGCGACGTGCGAAGACCTCCGTTCGGTAGTCCGCAAAGGCCCCTATCTCGATCGCCTCACGGGCACCGCGGATCAGCTCCAGCGTGTACCAGAGGTTGTGGAGCGTGAGCAGGCGGAGCCCCAGCAACTCCCGGGTGACGAAGAGGTGGCGCAGGTAGCCGCGGGTGTACCGGGCGCACGTCGGACACCCGCACCCGGCGTCCACCGGTTCGTCCGACGTCGTCCACTGCTGCAGCTTGATCGAGAAGTCCCCCGCGGGATGGAGGGCGCGGCCGTGCCGCGCCACCCGGGTGGGAATCACGCAATCGAACATGTCGCACCCTCGGGCGATGGCATCGAGCAGGCCCTCGGTGTCGCCAAGCCCCATGACGTAGCGCGGCGCCGCAGCGGGGAGCGCGGCTACGGCGGCCTCGATCGCTGCGTTGCGCTCCTCCGGCTCCTCGCCGACCGCCAACCCCCCGATCCCGAACCCCGAAAAGCCGAGGGCGGCGGTCTCCTCGGCAGACCGTTGCCGAAGCTCGAGGTCGGTGCCGCCTTGGATGATCCCGAACAGCGCCCGGTCCGACCGGGTCTTCGCCGCCAGCGCTCGTTCCGCCCAGCGCAGCGTGCGCTCCATGGCGGCGACGACGACCTCCCGGGGCGCGGGCAGACCGACGAGCACGTCGAGCACCATGGCGATGTCCGAGCCGAGCGCCTCCTGAACCGCAACCGCCCGCTCGGGCGTCAGCTCGACGCGCGAACCGTCGTACGTCGAGCGAAACCGGACGCCCTCCTCATCGACCTTGGGACCGAGGCTGAAGATCTGGAAGCCCCCGGAATCGGTGAGGATGGGGCCGTTCCAGGACATGAACCCGTGCAGCTCGCCCAGGCTCGCGACGACATCCTCGCCCGGCCGCAGCATCAGGTGATAGGTGTTGGCGAGCACGATGTCGGCGCCGAGCGCCTCGAGATCCTCGGCGCCGACGAGACGCACGGTCCCCCTGGTTCCCACCGGCATGAACGCAGGCGTCGGGATGGACCCGTGCGGCGTGTGCAGGGTGCCGGCCCGGGCGTCGCCGTCGCGGCTCGCTTCCTCCCAGGAGACGGCGCTCACGCCGGGCTCCCCCGATCGATCGGCCCCACCGGATCGATGAACATCGCATCTCCGAACGACAAGAAGCGGTAGCCCCGGTTCAGCGCGGCGCCGTAGACCGACCGCCACTCATCTCCGAGGGCGGCCGCGACCAGCGCAATCAACGTCGTCCTCGGGGCGTGGAAGTTGGTCAGCATCGCATCGACCGTGCGGAAGCGGTACCCGGGTGCGATGAACAGCTCGCTCTCTCCGGTGCCCGGCGAGACGTGGCCGTCCTCGTCCGCCGCCGTCTCCAGCGTGCGCACCACGGTGGTTCCCACCGCCACGATCCTGCCGCCGCCGGTCCGAGTGGCCGCAATCTGCTCGGCCGCGGCCTCCGGAACCGTGTACCGCTCGCGATGGATGTCGTGATCGGCGATGGTCGCACCGGTCATCGGCCGGAACGTGTCCAACCCGACGTCCAGCTCCACTTCGCAGAACCGCACTCCTCGGGCGCCGAGCCGCTCCACCAGCCCGGGCGTGAAATGCAGCGCCGCGGTCGGGGCCGCCGCCGAGCCCAGCGACTTGGCGAAGATCGTCTGGTAGCGCTCCGGGTCCTCGAGCACCCCGCGGAAGTACGGCGGCAGGGGCACGTCGCCCGCCGACGGAAGGAGGTCGTCGACGTCGCCGTGTGCGCTGTGCAACGCCACGACGACCACGCCGCTCTGCGGCATGGAGCACACCTCGCCGGTGATCGGCCCGAATTCGAGCTCCACACCGGGACGGAGGCGGCGCCCCGGGCGTGCCAGCGCCTCCCAGCGCTCGGCATCGATTCGCCGCAGCAGCAGCAACTCGATCGTCCCGCCCGTCGCCGGCTTGATGCCGCGCAACCGTGCCGCCCGCACCCTGGTGCGGTTGACGACCAGCAGATCGCCGGGTCGGAGCAGGGCAGGAAGGTCCGAGAAGCGCCGGTCCTCGAGGTTCCGGGCGACGAGCAGCCGCGCGGCGTCGCGCGGCTCGATCGCGTGCTGGGCGATCGCCGCCTCGGGGAGGCCGTAGTCGAATTCGGAGACCTGCATCGTCGGGAAGGGTATTCGTTCCCCGGGCTGGTCAGGCGGACTCCCCCGGCGGCCGCTCGGCCACGAGGAGCAGGTGGGGGCTCGCTCCGATCAGCGTCGGCTCCGTCTCCACGGCGCGCACCGCCCACAGAAGCCGTTCCCGGGCGGCCGGCTCGAGCCACCGCTCCTGTGCCTCGCGAAACAGGGCAGGGGGGCCTTCCACGGCGACGACTTCCGTGACCGCGAGCCCCGCAGCCGCCGCCTCGACCATCAGCTCGTCGGGGTGATGGAGGTAGGCCGTCGTGAACCACCCCGGCACCCGGTCGGGATTCCGGTGGTGGCCATCGGCGAGGTCGCCCTTCACGATCGCCAGAAACGCATCGTCGAAGAGCATGCCTTGATCCAACCCGTCGAGCAGCGATGCGAACCGGGAGATGGCCGCACCGATCACGAGGCCGCCGGGCCGAACCACGCGCCCCGCTTCGATCAACGCCGCCACCCGGTCGTCTCGCTCGGTCAGGTGATACAAGGGCCCCAAGAGCAGAACGGCGTCGAAGGTCGCGTCGGGGAACTGGAGGGCGAGTGCGTTTCCGACGTGGGCTCTGAATCCGCGCCGCCGGCCCAAACGGCGACGGGCCACCTCGACTTGGTCCGCCACCGGATCGACCAGATCCACGTGATGACCGTCGTCGAGGAGCCATTCGGCGTGAACGCCGGTGGCGCCGCCGACGTCGGCGATACGGCGCGACCGCGGCCCCAGGTGGCGGCGCACGATCTCCTGGGTGCGGAGGAACTCCAACTGCCCGATCCCGGACCGGATGCGGGCGTCCTCGTCGATCTCGTTCCGATAGTGCTCCCGGATCTCGTCGGGGAGCATGGCGTCGTCCATACCGGCAACGGTACGCGGATGCCGGAGCGGACGTGCCTCAGTCGAGCAGCGTGCCCTGGGCGGAGTCCGCTCCGGGACCGGGCACCTCCAACCCGAGATGGGCGTAGGCATGTGGCGTGGCGATGCGCCCGCGCGGGGTGCGCTGGAGGAATCCCTCGACGAGCAGGAACGGCTCGTACGCGTCCTCCACGGTCTCGGGCTCCTCGCCGACGGCGATCGCCTGCGTCGCGAGCCCGACCGGCCCCCCGCCGAACTTGCCGATCACCGCCTCGAGAATGAAGCGGTCCACCTTGTCGAGTCCGCGATGGTCGACCTCGAACACGTCGAGCGCAGCGTCGGCCGTCGTTGCATCGATGGTGCCGTCGCTGCGCACGGTGGCGTAGTCGCGCACCCGCCGCAGCAGCCGGTTGGCGATGCGGGGCGTGCCCCGGCTGCGCCGGGCGATCTCGTCGGAGCCGTCGGGCGAGATCGGCACGTCGAGGATCGAGGCCGACCGTCTGACGATCTTCGCCAGGTTCTCCGGCTCGTAGTAGTCGAGGCGAGCGACATACCCGAAGCGGTCACGCAACGGCGGCGCCACCCGACCCACCCGCGTCGTGGCGCCGACGAGGGTGAAGTGCGGCAGCTCCAGCCGGATCGATCGCGCCGCCGGTCCCTTGCCGACGATGATGTCGAGCTCGAAGTCCTCCATCGCCGGATACAGCACCTCCTCGACCTGGCGGGGCAGGCGATGCACCTCGTCGATGAAGAGCACGTCGCCGCGGTCGAGGTTGGTGAGCACCGCCGCCAAGTCCCCCGGACGCTCCAGTGCGGGTCCGGAGGTTGCACGAAACGCGGCGCCCATCTCGTTGGCGACGATCCCGGCCAGAGACGTCTTGCCGAGGCCCGGCGGGCCGGAGAAGAGGACATGGTCGACCGGCTCGTCCCTGCCGCGCGCCGCTTCGACCAGGATCGACAAGCGCTCCTTGAGGCTGTCCTGCCCGATGAATTCGTCCATCCGGCGCGGCCGGAGGCCCGCCTCAAAGATCTCGTCCTCGGGGACCGGTTCGCCGGTGAGCAGCCCTTCTTCGCGCATCAGGCCTCAGTTTGGCGGCCGAGCCGGCGCAACGCAGACCGCAGCATGTCCTCGACGGCGGCGTCCCCGGGAACCTCCTGCAACGCCGCCCGGATCTCGGCTGCCTGGTAGCCGAGACCCTCCAGGGCCTCCCGGACCTCGGCAACGGCGTTGCCGCTCGACGGAAGCTCGGCATCCGGGAGGTCGAGCTTGGGCCGCAACTCCAGCATGAGCTTCTGCGCCGAGCGCTTGCCGATTCCCGGCACGATCGTCAGGGCGTCGGCGTCCTCGGTGAGCACCGCCCGGCGGAGGTCATCCGGGGACATCGTGCCAAGGATCGCCAACGCCACCTTGGGTCCCACGCCGGAGACGCCGAGCAGGAGGCGGAACAGATCGCGCTGGTCCTCCTGAGGGAAGCCGAACAGCGCCAGCTGATCCTCCCGGACGTGGAGATGAATATGCAGCACCGCCTCTTCGCCGACGCCGGGCAACTCGATGAGCCCGCGGGGCGTCACCGCGATCTCGTAGCCCACCCCGGCGACGTCGAGCACGACTCGCTCGGCGTGCTTGGCGGCCAGCAGGCCGCGCAGCCGACCGATCATCGGGCTCGCTCCACGGCCCGCCGCATCCCGGCGCCCTGCAGATGGCACAGCGCAACGGCGAGCGCGTCGGCGGCGTCTGCGGGCTTCGGCACCCCCGGCAGCTTCAGGCGCATCGCCACGACCCTCCCGATCTGCTCCTTGTCGGCGGCACCGTATCCGGTCAGCGCCATCTTGACCGCAGTGGGCGTGTACTCCGTCACCCGCAATCCCGCCGCCGCCAACGTGACGAGCGCCACCCCCGAGGCGCGTCCGACGCCGGTCGCGGTGTGCAGGTTGCGGTTGACGAACACCTCCTCGATGGCCGCCTCGTCGGGCCGGTACTCCTCGACGATGGCGGCGAGGTCGCGCTGCAGCTCGAGCAGCCGCTCGGCCGCACCCCCTCGAGGGTCGGTGCGAATCACCCCGACCGCAACGGCGCGCACGTGCCGACCAACGGCCTCGACGACGCCGTACCCGGTGCGGGTCAACCCCGGATCGATCCCCAGAACGAACATATGTTCTATGAGCCTAGAGCGAGGGAGAGCTCCATCCAAGGATGCGCCGGCCGTCGCGGCTGCGCACCCGTGGAGTCACGACGCCTTGGTCCAACCGGTACAAGAGAAGCGAGTTCCGAAGGAATCACATGCCCGCGCGCAACCTTTCGTTGGTCGTCGAGGGTGTGCGCGCGTGGGAGAGTGGTTCCCCGGACCGAGTGGAGCCCGTCACGGCGAGGACCGCGATATCGGGGCTATCTGACGCTGACCGGTTCTGAGATCCCGGACCATATTGGTCTGGAGCTCGCGGGACGTTCGAGCCACCCTGGAGGCTTGTCGGCGTCACGGTCGATCGGATCGTAGAGTCGAGGCCATGACGATCAAGCTCGGCATGCAGCTGTGGAACCAGGTGTATTCGTGGTCGGAAGCTCGGCAGGCTGCGGTTCGGATCGAGGATCTGGGTTACGACAGTCTCTGGACTTGGGAACATGCCCTGGCGTGCATGGGTGCTGTCGATCAGGACACCTTCGATGCCTACACGCTGTTGACGGCTTGGTCGCAGGTCACGTCGAAAGTGCGGCTGGGGGTACTCACCGGAGCGAACACCTTCTGGAACCCTGGTTTGCTGGCCAAGAAGGTGGCGACGCTCGACCACGTTTCCGACGGCCGGGCGATTCTCGGCATCGGCGCCGGCTGGTTCGAGCCTGAACACACCGCGTTCGGTATCGAGTTCGGATCGGGTTGGGGGGATCGGTTGGCCTGGCTCGACGAATCGGTCGCAGCATTGCGAGGCCTGCTCGATGGGGCCACGGTCACCTCGCCGGAGGGTGGCCGCTACTCGCTGCGGGGTGCAACGCTGTTGCCGAGGCCGCAACAGGAGCGTCTGCCGATACTCGTTGGAGGTGGTGGAGAACGGAAGACACTACGTACCGTGGCTCGATACGCGGACATCTGGAACTGGGTCGCGCTGGAGGACCTCGACGAGATGCGGCGCAAGCATGCCGTGTTCGAGCGGCGCTGCGAAGAGGCAGGCCGGGACCACACCGAGATCGAACGGTCGGCGTTCTTCAGTCCGGTGATCAGGGACACCGAGAACGAAGCGCTCCGGTTCTTCCGTACGCAGATGCACGCAAACCGACTCGACGAGTCCGTGCTCGACGATGATGACATCTATGTGACCACGCCGGAGCGGATGATCGAGCTGATGGTCGCGTGGAAGGAGATCGGCGTGACCAATTTCATCGTCGAGGTGGCGGCTCCCTTCGATGACGAGACGGCCGAACGAATCGCGACGGAGGTTCGGCCGGTCGTGGAAGCTGCCTGACGCCAAAGGGAGCGTCCCGGCGAGCCGAGCTGCACCGATCGCGGTGCCTGCGCAGGACTGCTGCTCGTTCGTCGTCCGCCAGGCGATCGCGGCGTTCCTGGCCGGCTGCGGGGATGGGACTCGCGACGGGCTATGGCTCTCGGCCGGTCCCTCACGTCCACAGGGCACCGGCCACGATCCCTCCGCCGAGCCCCGCCCGTCAACCGACTTCTGCCAGGACCTCGTCCGGGATATCGAAATTGGCGTAGACCGCTTGCACGTCATCGAGGTCCTCGAGCGCGTCGACCAGGCGCAGCACCTTGGGAGCGGTCGATGCGTCTACCGGAACGGACGTCGACGGGAGCTGGGTGACCTCGGCCTGGTCGATCGTCACGTCGGCTTCTTCGAGCGCGGCACGAACTGCGGCGAGGTCGCCGGCGGCCGAGGTGATCTCCCATTGCTCCTCGGAGGCGACAACGTCCTCGGCGCCTCCCTCGAGCGCCGCCATCATCACCGTGTCCTCGTCGCCGGTTGCCAGGATGTAGCCCTTCTGGTCGAACAGGTAGCCGACGGAGCCCGGCTCACCAAGGCTGCCGCCGAGCTTGTTGAACGCGGCCCGCACGTCCGAGGCGGCGCGATTGCGGTTGTCCGTGAGGATGTGGACGTACAACGCCACTCCCCCCGCGGCGTAGCCCTCGTAGTAGAACTCCTCGTAGTCGACACCGTCGACGTCACCCGAACCGCGAGCGATCGCCCGCTCGATGTTGTCCTTGGGGACGGAAGCGTCCTTGGCCTTCTGGATCGCCGTCGCCAGCGCGGCATTGGCCGCCGGGTCGCCGCCGCCGTTGCGTGCGGCCGACTCGATGGCGCGAATCAGCTTGGCGAAGAGCTTGCCCCGCTTGGCGTCCTGCCGGCCCTTGCGGTGCTTGATGTTCGCCCACTTCGAATGTCCCGCCATCAGCTCTCCTCCGCCATGCTCAACAGCATCTCGTGCACCCGCGTGTCCTCCGTCAGCTCCGGATGGAACGAGATCGCCAGGATATTCCCCTGGCGCACGAAGACGGCGTGCTCGTCCCCCGTTGCGGGCTCGGTGACGGTGGTCAACACCTCGACACCGGCACCGATCTTGTGAATCCACGGCGCCCGGATGAAGACCGCGTGGACCGGCCGGTCGAAGCCGACCACGTTGAGATCCGCCTCGAAGGAGTCCACCTGACGCCCGAACGCGTTTCGCTCCACGACCACGTCGAGCACACCGAGTTGCGGCTGGACGGGGCCCGTCGTCGCCGCGGCGAGAAAGATCATGCCGGCGCACGTCCCGAGCACCGGCATGCCGCCGTCGATTCGCCTGCGCAGCGGCTCGATCAGTCCGTAGATCCTCGCCAGCCTCCCGATGGCGGTCGACTCACCGCCCGGAATGACGAGTGCGTCGACCCGGTCGAGCTCCTCCTCCGTGCGCACCTCGACCGCATCGGCTCCCAGGCGGCAGAGCATGGCGACGTGCTCGCGGAAATCGCCTTGGAGGGCGAGGACGCCGACGGTGTGCGTCATCGCCGCATCACGGTCAGAGACCCCGGTCCTGCATCCGCTCTTGGGGCTCGAGGGTGTCGATGTTGATGCCCACCATGGCCTCGCCGAGGTTGCGCGACACCTTGGCGATCTTGGCGGGGTCGCGATAGAACGTGGTGGCCTCGACGATGGCTCTTGCCCGCACGGCCGGGTCACCCGACTTGAAGATCCCGGAGCCGACAAAGACGCCGTCGCAGCCGAGCTGCATCATCAAGGCGGCGTCGGAGGGAGTGGCGATGCCGCCGGCGGCGAAGTTGACGACCGGGAGCTTGCCCGTCTCGGCGACCTCTCGGACCAAGTCGTACGGCGCCCGCAGCTCCTTTGCCGCCCCCATGAGCTCGTTGTCGTCGAGCGTCGTGAGCCGCCGAATCTGGGCGTTCATCATGCGCATGTGCTTGACGGCCTCCACCACGTTGCCCGTGCCCGGTTCTCCCTTGGTGCGGATCATGGCGGCGCCCTCACCGATGCGGCGCAACGCCTCGCCCAGATCCTTGGCACCGCACACGAACGGAACCGTGAAGTTCCACTTGTCGATGTGGTGCTCGTCAACCGGGGTCAGCACCTCGGATTCGTCGATGTAGTCGACGCCGAGGGATTCCAGCACCTGGGCTTCGACGAAGTGGCCGATCCTCGACTTCGCCATCACCGGGATGGAGACGGCGTTGACGATCTCCTCCACCTTGCCGGGATCGGCCATCCGCGCGACGCCACCGGCGGCGCGGATGTCGGCCGGGACCCGCTCGAGCGCCATCACTGCGACGGCACCCGCTTCTTCGGCGATCTTCGCCTGTTCGGCATCGACGACGTCCATGATGACGCCGCCCTTCAGCATCTCGGCCAGACCGCGCTTGACGCGATCGGTGCCGCGTTCGATCTGTGCGTCGGGCATGAGGACTCCTGGGCTCTTCGTAGGTCTCCAGTGTACAAGGGGCATGTCTTCTGCCCGTACACCGTACGTGCCAGCATGGTGCCATGGACCTGCCTACCTGGAAAGCTCGCGGAACGCGGATCGCGGTCGACGGTCGGAAGATATTCGTGGTTGATACGAAGCACGGCGGCAGTCCCCTTCTGATCCTCCACGGCTACCCGACGTCGGCCTACGACTACCACCTCGCCCTCGACGCGCTCTCCGCCGGCCGGCGCGTAGTCCTCCACGATCACCTCGGTTTCGGCCTGAGCGACAAGCCGCGGGATCATGCCTACTCGCTCGTCGACCAGACCGACCTCGCCCTCTCGGTCTGGGCTTCGCTCGGCGTCACCCGCGGACACGTCCTCGCCCACGACTACGGGACGTCGATCGCCACCGAGCTGCTGGCGCGACGCGCCGCCGGCACCCTCGGGCTGGACATCACCGGCATGACGCTGTGCAACGGCAGCATGCACATCGAGATGGCAAACCTCCGGCCCATCCAGAAGCTCCTGCTGACACCGCTGGTGGGTCGCCTCGTCGCCTCACTCTCGAGCCGGCGCGTCTTCGCGAGGAACCTTCGCCGCATCGTGGCCGACCCGACGCGTCTCGACGACGACGAGATCGACGTGATGTGGGAGCTCTTGACCCGCGCCGGGGGACGGCGCGTTCTCCCCCGCATCACCGGCTACATCACAGAACGGCGCACCAACTGGGACCGCTGGATCGGAGCCTTGCGCACGACCGACGTCCCGATCCACGTGCTCTGGGCGACCGAGGATCCTGTAGCCGTCGCCGCCATGGCCGACGTGCTCCACGCCGAGATTCCGAGCTCGACGCTCACGCTGCTCGAGGGTGTCGGCCACTTCCCGATGCTGGAACATCCACAACGGTGGACGGAAGCCGTGGTATCGGGCTGGTGAGCAGCCGTCAGTCGAGAGCTCCCTCCTGGCGATACCCCCCGCGCAGAAAGCCGCCGACCGGAGCGAGCCGCGCTTCGGCGAGCGCTACGAGGTCGGCAGGATTCCCGGAGACCGCCCTCACCGTCGCATCGGCGAGACGTTCCGCAAGCTCGGCATCGCACGCGGCGAGCCTGCGGTGAAGCCACTTCCCGCTGCCGAGCCAATGACCGCCGCGCAACAGCTCCAGCCGTCCGAGAGCCGCCGCCAATGCCGGAGCCACCTGGGCGACTTCGCCCGGCGCGAGGCCCCCGAGAATGTCGTCGACGGCGTCGGTGATCCCGTAGCGGGCATCGGCGATCTCCTGGCTGGTCGGAGGAGCCGGGCCGGCATCGAGCACTGCAGCGCACCACTCCTGGAGCCGTTCGGCAGTTCCTAGGCGATCGACGATGACGCGGCCTTCGACCACCATGCGAGCAAGCGCCGGCCGGCGCTCGGGCACTTCACGCTCCAAGGTCCAGCGTCGCACCGACGCCTCGGTGTGCACGAAGGTCTCGATGAGAAAGCCGTCGTGCTCGAAGTTCTCGCGGTAGATCGTGCTCCCTTCACCGAGCACGATCACGATGTCGAGATCTGAGGTGGTCGTGGCGTCTCCGCGGACGAAGCTTCCCGCCCAGATGGCAGCCAGGCAGGTCGGGAACTGCGTCGCGACGAAGGCCTCCGCCACGGAAATCGGGTGCACACACGAACTGTGCGCAGGTGCCGGTCACCGACCATGGACCGGTCATCGCCGGACCAGGCCCACGACACTGGAGACCAGGCCCTCGACACTCGAGACAGCGAAGACGGCAACCCATCGACCCGCCACCGATCTTGTCGATCGCCGCGAGTCCCCCCACCATTCCCCCGGGAGGCTTGCCCGGCAACGCTACCGACGGAGAGGGCGGCCACCAAGCGTCCGGACTAGGTCGCTCGACCCTTTCTCAGACCGGTGGGTGCGACACTGCGCGACGGTGCCTGAACCAGCGCCGCGCATCGCCGACACCGACGGCGAGACGTTGGCGTTCCACGAGTGTCAGCGTCTCCTCGAACAGGGATTGGAGGGTCGTCGCCGACGCTTCCGCGGGTCCGGTCTGGACGGACGTCCAACGCCGCGTCAAGTCGCCCGGCCCGATGCGGAGCAGCGCCAGCTCCTGGGCTGACCATTTGGGTCGCGGATCGGCCAGATAGCGACGGTTGAGCGCCAGCAGAATCCGGAAGATTCGCCGCTGCATGGCGCCGAGGACGGCGTCGAGGGCGGGACGATCATTGCGAGATGCAAGCTGGTCCACCGCCCACCAGCCCTCATCGACCGCGAGCTCCCGAGCGATGATCGCCGCGGCGAGCTCGTCCGGGTAGGCCGCGAGTCGCGACCGCCATGCCGACAGCAGCGCCCCACCGGTGACATCCATCGCGTTTACGACTGCCGCGGCCAGGATCTCGGCGTCGTCCCGAGGCCGGCAATCCCCTACCAACTCTTGGGCGACGGAATCGATGGTCCCGGCAAGGAAGCCACTGACGCCGACGTGGATTCCCTCGGCGAAGTAGTGCTCGCTGTATTCACCGTCGGTGAGGGGCCACAACTGGCCTACCCGGCCCTGGTTGTGCGCCATCGATTCGGTCCACTCTTCGGCGGCGGTCGACCGGCTCCAGTCGACATCGATCCGCCCGCCGGCGCGCTCCACGGCCTTGCGCCGCTTCACATCCGACGGCGGCACCGACCACGCAACGAGCACGTCCACGTCCGAATGGGCGTCGGCCCAGCCGCGGGCAACGGAGCCGACCACGGCGGTGGCGGCGACGGCGGGATCCGCGGCATAGGCCCGGCACACGTCTTCACCGAGGCGCAGCCGCCAGCCGGCGTGATCTTCCATGTCGCTCTCAGTGGATCCGGGAGGCATGGCCGGACCACTCGCGCTCGCGCAGCACGTACTTCTGGATCTTGCCGGTCGAGGTCTTCGGCAGCGCCTCGAGGAAGTCGACGCTGTCGGGCGCCTTGAAACGGGCAATCCGGGCCTTGACGTGCTCGATCACCTCGTCCTCGGTGGCCGTCGCACCCGGCTTGAGGATCACGAATCCCTTCGGTCGCTCGCCCCACTTCTCATGCGGCACGGCGACCACCGCGGCTTCGAGCACCGCCGGATGGCTCATGATCGCCTGCTCGACCTCGATCGTGGAGATGTTCTCTCCGCCCGAGATGATGATGTCCTTGGATCGGTCCCTGAGCTGGATGTAGCCGTCCGGATGATGAACACCGAGATCGCCGGAGTGGAAGAAGCCGCCGCGGAAGGCCGCTTCCGTCGCCTCCGGATCCTCGTAGTAGCCGGCCATCACGTTGTTGCCTCGCATGACGACCTCGCCCATCGTCGCCGAGTCCCGCGGCACGTCGCCCATCGCCTCGTCGACCACACGAATCGGATCGGCGATCACGTAGGCGACCCCTTGGCGGGCCATCAACCGGGCCTTCTCCTCGGGCTCGGCGGCAGCCCACTCCTCTTGGACCTCACAAACCGTGTGCGGGCCGTACGTCTCGGTCAGCCCGTACACGTGCACGATCTCGGCACCGAGCGCCTCCATCTCGGCGATGATCGTCGGGCTCGGCGGCGCTCCCGCCGTCGTCGCCACGAGCCGCCCCGGGAACGGTCCTGCCGCCTCGTCGTGAACGAGGGAGATCAGCACGGTCGGGGCCGCATTGAGATGGGTGACGCCCTCCTCGCGGATCAACCGCCACACCTCGTCGGGACGGACGGCCCGCAGACAGACGTGGCGGCCGCCGATCGCCGTCAGCGCCCACGTCGTACACCACCCGTTGCAGTGGAACATGGGCAGCGTCCACAGGTACACCGACTGCGGAGAATGCTTGGAGTGGATCAGCTCCCCCAGTGCGTTCAGATACGCACCGCGGTGCGTGTACAGCACACCCTTGGGCCGACCGGTGGTGCCGGAGGTGTAGTTGATCGAGATCGGCGCGTTCTCATCCTCGACCGCCCAAGGCAGATCGGGCCCCCTTTCGCCGGTGGCCACGAACTCCTCATACGACTGCAGTCCGTCGGGGATCCCCAGCCCGGCATCGTCGACGGCGATCACGTCGCGCAACCCGGGGACGGAGCCGAGGTGCGGCGCCACGGTCGGATAGAGCTCGGTGTCGACGACCAGCGCCCGCGAGCCCGAGTGGTGCAAGATGTATTCGATCTCTGGTCCGGAGAGACGCGTGTTGATCGCCACGAGGACCGCACCTGCCAGGGGCACCGCAAAGTGGGCGATGAGCATCTCAGGGAGATTGGGACACAGGTACGCAACCCTGTCTCCGGCCTCCACGCCTGCGGAGCGCAACGCTTTGGCGACGGCTTGGGCCGATTCCGCCATCTCCGCGTAGGTGAGCCTGCGCTCACCATGGACGACGCCGATCTTCTGCGGGAAGACGGTTCCGGCGCGCTCGAGAAACGACAGCGGCGTGAGCGGCGTGTAGTTGGCGGCACCGATCATGGGCTCCCCCGTCACCGGGAGCCGCCGTCTGCGACGTGCTTCCACACGGCGGGTCGCTTCTCCAAGAAGGCACAGATTCCTTCCTGGGCGTCGTGGATCTCGGCGTTTCTCGCCATCACGTCCTTCGTGTAGCCGTAGGCGTCCGTCTCGCTCAGCTCTACTTGACGGTAGAAGGCCTCCTTGCCGATCCCAATCGTGACGGGGCTCGATCGGGCGATCTTCTCGACCAGGCCCGCAATGGCGTCGTCGAGCTCGCTCGCGGGCACCACGAGGTTGACGAGTCCCCACTCCTGGGCCGTCTCCGCCGAGATCGGATCGCCGGTGAGGAGCATCTGCATCGCTCGTTTGCGGCCCACGGCCCGCGAGATGGGCACCATGGGCGTCGAGCAGAACAGACCGATCCTCACGCCGGGGGTCGCAAACCATGCCCCCTCGGCTGCGACCACCAGATCGCACGAGGCGACGAGCTGGCAACCGGCTGCCGTGGCGATGCCGTGGACGCGTGCGATCACGGGCTGCGGCACGCGATGGATCGTCTCCATCATCACGGTGCACTGATCGAACAACTTGTCGTAGAACGCCGGCTCTCGGTCGACCATCTCGTTCATGTCATGCCCTGCGGAGAAAGCAGGTCCTGCTCCGGCGATGACGATGACCTGAACGTCGCGCTCGGTACCGAGCTGGGTCAGCGTTGCGGTGACCTCGGTCATGAGGTCGAGGCTGAGTGCGTTGCGGCGGTCCGGCCGGTTCAGCGTCAGGGTCGCGACGGGTCCCGCCCGTTCGACGGTGATCTGCTGATATTCCATGCTCACCTCGTGCGCAGCGTGCGGGAAGTGTACCGCCGGCCGGTCTCCTGCTCAGGCGCTGCAAGCATCCTCGTACGCACGCCGGTAGCCCGCGAGCACATGCGGCCAGCCGAACATCTCGACGCGCGCCGCCGCCTGCGCACGCAAGTCCCCCGCCAACGCTTCGTCGCTCAGTACCGAGCGCAACGACCACGCGAGTGACGCCGCGTCACCGGGTTTGGTCAGCAGTGCCGCCTCGCCGGCGACATGGACGAATCCGGGCAGCGCCGACGCAACCACGGCGCAACCCGCCGCCATGCCCTCGGCAACCACGATTCCAAAGCTCTCGCCCCCGAGGTTGGGTGCGCACGAGACGCCGCTCGACGCCAGGAGACGCCACTTCTCCTCCTCCGGCACGCGGCCTGCGAATACGACACCAGGAGGCGTCTCCGCCGGAGCGTCCGCTCCCATCACGACCAACTCGGCATCGGGGACGTGCCGCCGAACCTCGGGCCAGGCTGCCAGTAACACGTGGAGTCCCTTGCGCGGTTCGGGCCTTCCCACGAAGGCGACACGATGCGGAATCCGCGGCACCTGCGGCCGCACCGTGAGGTCGACGCCGTTGGGGATCAACCGAACGTCGGCCGCCGCTTCGATCGGTTGGGATGCAGCCGGGGAGACCGCCGTCACGACGCTCGCTCGCTCGAGCGTGCGAGCGACCAGGCCGCGACCGATCCGGTAGCCACGACGCATCAGCGCGGACGGGGCGGCGTGGAAGGTCGCCACGACTGGGACTCGAGCCCGCAGCATGGCCGCGAGCGACACCAGCGGCATCAGCGGCTCATGGACGTGC
This sequence comes from Acidimicrobiia bacterium, assembly GCA_041557775.1. GTDB lineage: Bacteria > Actinomycetota > Acidimicrobiia > Spongiisociales > UBA5794 > DATHZQ01. Next base: position 21,891 of record JBFFFX010000002.1, read on the forward strand.
ACCACGTCCACGCCGGCGATCGCCTCCGCCACCGCACCCACAGCTGCCGGCTGCAAGCTGATCGGGACATCGGACCGATTGGCCCGCAGCACGCGGCTCCGCCCGACGAGCACGGCACCGGCGGGACCGTCGCTTCCCGGCCCGACGACCCGTACCTCGTCACCGGCGGCACGAAGACGCCGGGCGAGCTGCAGCACCTGGTCTTGCACACCACCGAAGCGCCCGAGGTCGTAGGGGCAGACGAGGGCGATCCTCATGCCTGATCGCGGTCCGAGGGCCAGTTCGGCTGAAAGAGGTGCCACTGCTCCGGCGCCTTGCGGATCAGCCCCTCGAGGGCGTGCGCAAATGCCTGTGTTGCGACCGCGAGCCGATCCGCCTTTTCCGGGAGATCGGGTATCACGATCGGCGAACCGACCTCGAAGGTGTGGCCCCGCCCCTCGCGGAAGAAGCAGCCGACCGGAAGCAGCGCCGCGCCGGTACGGTCGGCCAGCGCCGCCGGACCGGCGGGCATCGTCGTGCGCTCACCGAAGAACTCGACCTCGATCCCCCGTCCCGAGAGATCGCGGTCGGCGAGCAGCGCGATGGCGCCTCCGTCCCGCAGGCGGCCGAGGAGGCGGGACGTGGCCGCCCGGTCGCGCCCGACGATGACGATCTCGATTCCGAGCGCACCGCGAGTTTCGATGAACCAGTCCACGATGCGCTGGTTGGGCAGCGCCTCCGCCGCGGCCAGCATCGGCACCCCGAGGTCGATCGCGGCGAGTCCTGCGATCTCCCAGTTGCCCATGTGGGGCAGCGCGACGATGACGCCCCGGCCCTTGGCGGAGGCCTCGAGAATCCGCTCCTCGTGGCGCACGTCGTAATTGGCCCGCAGCTCGGTGTGGCGCCGCTCGCGCACCCAGAACAGCTCGGCCCAATACCGGCCGTAGCTGGCGAACATCTCGCGAACCCTGCGGGGCGTCGCCTCCGCCTCGCCGATGACGCGGGCGAGGTTGCGCCGGACGACGTCGCGCTTCTCCCCTGCGAAGCGCCACCAGAGCTTCCCGCCGAGGATGCCGAGACGGCGCATCGCAGACTCCGGGAGCGCTCCGAACAGCGCCGAGGCAATGCGAAACCCGAGGTAGCCGAGCCTGCCGCTCACGGCTCCAGCTGCTGCCAGGTGCGGCGAATCCGTTGTGCCACGGTGAAGCCCGAGAGGATCGTGAAGATCCAGAGCGTGGGGAACAGCACCTTCTTGCCACCGACCAGCCCCGACATCCCGACGCCCACCAAGATCAGCAGCATCCGCTCGGCGCGACCCATCCACCCGCCGCGACCCTCGGCGCCCCAGCTCTCGGCCTTGGCGCGAACGTAGGGGGTCAAGAGTGAGAACGCCAGGCCGAAGAGACACAGCATCAAGGCCGTCTCGTCGGCGCGGAGGCTGAAGGTCAAGCCGGCGAAGATCGCCACCTCGCCGAACCGATCGGACATCGTGTCGACGAAGGCTCCACGAATCGATGCTTTCCCTTGATACCTGGCGAGCGGGCCGTCGAGGGCGTCGAGCACCGAGCCCACACCGGCAACGAGGGCGCCCCACACGTACTCGTCGATCGCCAACAGCCAGGCGCCGGCGATCGTGACCAAGAGGCCGGCCATGGTGACGACCGTCGGCGTGATGCGGGCCTTCGAGAGACCGACGGCGATCGGATCGAGGATTGGGGCGAGCCGGCTCCTGCCCCTCAAGTCGAGCACGTGGCGACTTCTCCTTGGCGGATCAGCGGATCGGACGGCTACCGGGCTGGGTCGAGGTGGACTGTATCTGCTGCGAGCGAGTCGAGAGCGGCGATCCTCCCGTGGATGAGCCGGTTTCCGCCCCGGCGGCGTC
>JBFFFX010000003.1:0-22376 GCA_041557775.1 Acidimicrobiia bacterium
GACTTCGTCGGCATCCCCGAGCCGATCCAGCACGATCACCGGAGTGTCGTCCGGCAGGGTGCGGCCGAGAGCGACGACGGCATCGCCGAGCACCTCGGGCCGGTCGAGCTGGGTGATCACCGTCGGGACATGCAGTTGCAGCGGATCGGGCAGCGCCCGGCCGTCGAGCACCTGGGCGCCGTCGGTGATCGGATCGCACCCGGTGCGCGCCCACACGAGATCGAGGAACGATTCCCCGGGATACACCGTGACGGCGATCCCCGCAGCCTCGGCCCGGGTGCGGATGGCCCGCACCGCCCGTTCCCCGACGACGGCGCTGCCGGGAACGGCGTAGACCACCGCGCCGGCTGCAGCGACCGCCATCACCCGGTCGGCGATGGCCGCGTAGACGTCGTCGAAGCCGGCCGCCTGCTCGTACAAGTCGTCGCATGCAGTCACCGCCCGGCGCACCGTCAGCTCGGCTGCGGCTGGGTGGCGCATCGTGCGCAGCACCACCGTGCGGCCCGGATCCTCGAGCACGGTCCGCAGCGTTGGGGGGAGTCGATCCAGACCCGCCGGGCCGAGCCCGACGATGGTCAGCGGAGTCGGCCGCGGATCAGCCACCGGGCGGGTTGAACCCCGGCGGGGCGATACCGAAGCCCGCCGGCGACCACCGTCCGATCGCCGAGGCGACCTCGATCTCGGCGTCGCGCAGCGCGTCGCTGGCCCATGGGCTGAACAGCGTGCTCTGGGCGGTCAAGGTGAGGAACTCCAGGATCTCGACGTCCAGGTCGGCACCGGGCGACGGAGCCACCCGCTCCTCGACCCGGAACACCACGAAGAACCCGCCGAGCGCAATCGGACCGGCGGGCTGGTCCAGGGGCGAGAGGGCGGTGGCGAGGGCGAACTCCTCTCCCGCGCCGGCAACGTTGATCGGACAACGGCCGTCGATGGTCACGAGCCCGTCGGACGACTGGTCGACGGACAACTCCCGCTGGAGGTCCTCGAAGGTCTCGCCGGCGTCGAGACGGTTGATCACGTCGATGCCGTCGCCTTCGGACTCGAGCACGATCACTCGGACACAGACCTGCACCACATCTTGGGGCCGTTGTGCCACGAAGTCGTCGATCCCGCCGTACTCGGCGCGGATCAACTCGGGGACGACGGCATCGCGCACCAGGGTCGTCGTGGCATCGAGCCGCAGCTCGCCTCGCGGCCGCGGGGCGCCGTCTTGACCGACCGGGCTGAGGACGAGCGACCATCGTTCGGGCGGGTTCGCCAGCCTCGCCTCGACGGCATCGTCGTCCAGCGCAAAGCCGAACTCCTCGGCGGCCGTGGTGAGGAAGACCTCGGTCTGAATCAGCCGGTTGAGATCCTCGCGCACCGCCTCACTGTCGAGCGTGTCCACCGGATCGCCGTAGTCCGGGCGAAGCTCGTAGAGGTCGTCGCAGGTGATCACCGCACCGTTGACGACGGCGAGATCGGTGGCGGCGTTGCAGATCGCCGGCTGGTCGGACGAGCTGCAGGCGGTGGCCACGAGGGCCAGGCCGGCGAGCCAGAGAAGCGAACGATGACCGGTGCTCACGGGTGGTATTACTCCTCGACGGGCGGCCACATTGTACGAAGGAACTCGAGGAGTGATGCCACCGTATCCCGCCGCGGCGCCGGGATGAAGAGCACGTGGCCCCGCAGCACCGCGTCGCGGGCCAGTCGGCGCAACCGCACCTCCTGCGACGCCTTCAGCGACACGGGACCGATCCGCACCTCGTTGCGGACCTTGACGATCTCGGTGAGCCCGATGCGGATCGCCTCGACGCGAAGGCGGGCGACATCGACGAGAGCGGCGGCGGGGGGTGGAAGCTCGCCGAATCGGTCGCGCCACTCCGCCGCCACGTCCTCGACCTCCTCCGGCGAGGTCGCCGCAGCGAGACGCCGGTACGCCTCCAGGCGCTGATCGGCCCCGGGAACGTAGTCCTCGGGCAGGTGGGCGTCCACCGGTACGTCGATGCGCACCTCGGGCGGCTCTTCGGCGATGACGGGGTGGCCCTTCAGCTTGTTCACCGCGTCGGCCATCAGCTCCACGTACATGTCGAAACCCACCGCGGCGATGTGGCCCGCCTGGGTCTCGCTGAGAATGCTCCCGGCGCCGCGGATCTCGAGGTCGCGCATCGCCAATTCGAACCCGGAGCCGAGGTCTGCGAACTCGCCGATGGCCTCGAGCCGGCGGTAGGCCTGCTCGGTGAGCCGCTCCTCCGGCGGATGGAACAGGTAGGCGTACGCCCGCTGACTCGATCGGCCGACGCGGCCGCGGAGCTGGTAGAGCTGGGCGAGCCCGAGACGATCGGCGCGTTCGACGAGCAGGGTGTTGACCTGCGGCAGGTCGAGCCCCGACTCGATGATGGTCGTGGCGACGAGCACGTCATACTCGCCGTTCCAGAACTCGAACATCACCTGCTCCAGTTGACCCTCGCTCATCCGGCCGTGGGCGACGGCGTAGCGGGCATCGGGAACCAGGCGCCGCAGCCGCTCCACGGCGTGATCGATCGACTGGATCCGGTTGTGGACGTAGAAGACCTGGCCCTCGCGGAGCAGCTCACGGCGAATCGCGGCCGACACGGCCTGCTCGTCGAAGGGACCGACGTAGGTGAGGATGGGATGGCGGTCCTCGGGCGGCGTGCGGATGCTGCTCACCTCTCGGATGCCGGTGAGCGCCATCTCCAGCGTGCGCGGGATCGGCGTCGCCGTCAGGGTCAGAACGTCGACGGAGGTGCGGAGCCGCTTCAGCTTGTCCTTGGCGGCGACTCCGAAGCGCTGCTCCTCGTCGACGACCAGGAGCCCGAGATCTTTGAAGGCGACGTCCTCGGAGAGAAGGCGGTGGGTACCGATCACCATGTCGACCTCGCCGGTGCCGAGCCCGGCGATCACCTGCCGCTGCTGCGCCGCGGTGAGGAATCTGCTCAACATCTCGATCCGCATCGGATAGGGCGCCAGGCGGTCTTCGAATGTCGCGTGGTGCTGCTGGGCGAGCAGGGTGGTGGGTACGAGCATGGCGACCTGCTTACCGCTCTGCACGGCCTTGAACGCGGCACGGAGCGCCACCTCCGTCTTGCCGAAGCCCACGTCGCCAAAGATCAGCCGGTCCATGGGCTCGCCGCGCTCCATGTCCCCCTTCACGTCGGCGATCGCGGTGAGCTGGTCGCGGGTCTCCTCGAAGGGGAAGGCCGCCTCGAACTCCCGCTGCCACGGGGTGTCCTCCCCGAAGGCGTGGCCGGCGGCGGCGGCGCGCTTGCGGTGCAGGTCGACGACCTCCTCGGCGACCACGGCGATGGCCTTGCGCACCTTGCTGCGGGTGGCCGCCCAGTCGCCGCCGCCCATCCGCGACAGCCGCGGCGTCTCACCGCCGGTGTAGCGGCGCACTGCGGCGAGCTGGTCGGTGGGAACGTAGAGGCGATCCTCCCCGTAGTAGGCGACGAGGAGGTAATCGCGCTCGACGCCTGCGATCTCGCGGTGCACGAGCCCTTCGAACCGCCCGATGCCGTGGTGATGGTGAACGACGTAGTCGCCGGGACGCAGATCGCGGTAGGCATCGCCGGCAGCCGCAGTCCGCCGGTGACCGGGGCGGCGGTGCGACCGGCGCCGGCCCGCAACCTCCTGCTCCCCCACGACGCCGAACCCGAGCCAGTCGGCGATGAAGCCGCGGTGGATTCCCATCGGGAGGACCGCCGGAGCGGGTGAATCGAGGGCTTCGACCCTCGGAACGTCGAACCCCGCCTCGCCGAGGAGCCGGGAGACCCGCGTCGCGGCGGCATCACCGTCCATGGCAATCAGGACGTCGACGCCCTTGGTCTTCCAGCGGGCGATCGCGGCAGCGATGGAGTCGGCGTCGCCCGGCACCGCATCGAGGCCGCGGGTGACGAACGCCTCGTCGTCGGGACCGCGCGCCGCCGGCGGCGCGGTGACGTGGTCGCGTCCATCGAGCTGCCCGCGCAGATCGAGATAGAGCAGCGGGTGCTCCCCCGCTTCCGGCGCCCCCTGCCCCCACGTCGACGCCAGCGCCGCCGCCAGATCCTCCTCCTCACGAACCAGCTCGTCGCTGCGCGCCGCCGCCTGCGCTTCGTCGAAGACCACGATCGTCGCTCCGTCCGCCTCGCCGAACACGGACCGCTCTCCGGTGAGCCACGGCAGCCACGACTCCACGCCGGGGAACAGGAACCCATCCACGATGCGGTCCCACGTCGCGGCCGCCCAGGGCTCTGCGGCTGCCAGCTCGCCCGCCGCGGCGCGAATGTCTGCGTCGGGCACGACCTCCCGGGCCGGGTAGGCGACGAAGCTCACCACGTGGTCGGTGGAACGCTGTGTGCTGGTCGAGAACGTCCGCATCTCCGACACCTCGTCGCCCCAGAACTCGACCCGAACCGGGGTCGTGCCCTGGGCGGGTGCGATGTCGAGGATGCCGCCGCGCACCGCAAACTCGCCGCGGGCCTCGACCCGGTCGGTGCGGACGTATCCGGCGACGACCAGATCCGCCAGCAGGGCATCGAAATCGTGCTCCTCGCCCAGCTCGATCGCGATGGGTGCGACCCGAGTGGGGCTGACTCGCTGAATCGCCGCCCGTACCGATGCAACGACGACCAGGCCCGGCTCTCCGCTCGTCAACCGATGCCGGGCCTCGCACCGGGCGGCCATCGTGGAGACGTTGGGCGAGATGTGCTCAAACGGCAACGTGCCCCACGCCGGGAGCAGGACGGCGCTGTCGATGAAGAGATCGAGATCGTCGACCAGATCCTCGGCATCGCGTTCTCCCGGCACGACGGCGAGGATCGGCCCGGCGGCGTCGCGGGCCATACCGGCCAGCACCACGGCGCGCAGCGACGGCGGCACGGCAACGGCGCTCGGGGCGAGAGGAGTGCGCTTTGCCGGCCACGCATCGAGCAACGGAGAGAGTGGAGCGGCCACGAACCGTGGATCGTACCGGAGTCGACATGCCGACGATCCGGAGGCCTCGCGGCCCCTTCGTCGGGACACGGCCGACACGGGCCGTGGGGCGTGCGCTACGGCACGACGACGCGCACGCGATGTGTCGAGACGTCGTAGATCAGGCCGCGGACGCTGCCGCGGTGGGCGAGCAGGGCGCTCTCGCGGACGCGCGCCACGCCCCGGAGCAGCTCCTCCTCGAGATCGTCGAAGGGGTGAAATTCGACCGCCGCCGCGGCCGGTCCGAGGCCGGTGCGCAGCTCGTGCTCGTCGAGTCCCAGCATCCCGCAGTTGGTGTGCATCATCACGTCGACGGCCACCGTCTGCAGCTTCTGCTGAGAGACCACGAGCGACCGCAACACGTCGCCGGTGACGACACCTCCGGCGTTGCGGACGACGTGCGCATCGCCCGGGGCCAGCGAGAGCGCCTTCATCGGATCGATGCGGACATCCATGCACGTCACGACGGACAGCCTGCGCCGCGGCACCGGTGACGCCTGCTCGACGGCAGCCTCTCGAGCCGCCCTGACGAGGTCACCGCTGCTCGTCATCCGGAGCCGCCCGACGTTCGCTTCGATCGCAACGCACCGCCGAACTGAGCGAAGTAGTCCCAAGCGGAGATGATCGTGACCGTCACGGCCAGCAGCATCAGCCACTCGTCGAGGAAGAAGGGTCCCCATTCCTCGGACAGGCGCAGCATGGCCAGCCCGATCGCGAGGAACTGGAAGAGCGCCTTGGTCTTGCCCCAGATGCTCGGAGGCACCTTCGACTGGTCCTCCATGGCGGCCACGCTCCGCAACCCCATCACGGCGAGCTCGCGGCCGATGATCACGAACGCCGCCCACGACCACGCCCGCCCCACCTCGATGAGAACGAGGAGGCTCCCCGTGACCAGCACCTTGTCGGCGACCGAGTCGAGGAACGCACCCAGCGTGGAGGTCGCCTCCCAACGGCGCGCCAGGTAGCCGTCGAAGTAGTCGGTGAAGGCCGCCACGGCGAACACCCCCGCCGCCAGGCCGAACGCGTGGTCGATCTGCTCGGACAGCAGCACCAGCGCCATGACGACGGGAGTGAGCCCGATGCGGACATACGCGAGGAGGTTGGGAACATTCACGTCCAGCGATGGTAGAGAGCCATCTGCCGCTTTGCGTCGGGGCCGCGCACCGCGAGCGCGCGACCCACGAAGATCGAGGCGAAACGCAGCCTTGCCTCACTCCACCCAGTCGAAGCTCTTGGTCACGGCCTTCTTCCACCCGGAGTAGAGGCGGGTCCGGTCATCGTCGGACATGTTCGGCTCGTAGCGACGCGCCTCCGCCCAGTGGGACTCCAGCTCCTCCGTGTTGCGCCAGAAGCCCGTGGCGAGGCCCGCCGCATAGGCCGCTCCGAGCACGGTCGTCTCCGCGACCTCGGGAATGACCACCGGAACTCCGAGGATGTCGGCTTGGAACTGCATCAGCAGCTCGTTGACCACCATGCCGCCGTCGACTTTCAGCTCCTGCATGGCGACACCGGAGTCCGCCTCCATCGCCTCGAGCACGTCCCGCGACTGGTACGCGGTCGCCTCCAGTACGGCGCGGGCGAAGTGGCCGGCGTTGCTGTAGCGCGTCAGACCGGCAAAGACGCCGCGTGCATCGGACCGCCAATACGGGGCGAACAGCCCGGAGAACGCCGGTACGAAGTAGACGTCGCCGCTGTCGTCCACCGTCTCGGCCAGCGCCTCGACCGCCGGTGCGGAATCGATCAGCCGGAGGTTGTCCCGCAACCACTGCACGCCGGCACCGGCGATCGCCACCGATCCCTCCAGGGCATAGCGGGCCTTGCCTTCACCCACCTGATAGGCGACCGTCGTCAGCAGCCCGTTGTCGGAATGGACGATGCGCGTCCCCGTGCCAAGGAGCATGAAGCACCCGGTGCCATACGTGTTCTTGGCATCCCCGGCGCCGAAACAAGCCTGGCCGAACATCGCGCTCTGCTGATCGCCCAGGATTCCGGCGACTTGCACGCCGTCCAGGACACCGGTCGCCCGGGCGATCGGGCCGACCGACGGGACGATCTCGGGCAGCATCGCCGCCGGCACGCCCATCGCAGCCAGCAGCTCCGAATCCCAGCTCAGCGTCTCCAGGTTCATCAACATCGTGCGACTGGCGTTGGTGACGTCCGTCACGTGGCGGCCCGTGAGCTTCCACACGATGTACGAATCCATGGTCCCGAAGAGCAGATCGCCGCTCTCCGCGCGGTCCCGCAGCCCTTCGGTGTGGTCGAGCAGCCAGCGGAGCTTCGGCCCGGAGAAGTACGTCGCCAAAGGCAGTCCCGTGGTCTGCCGGAATCGATCGGCGCCGGCATCCCCGCCCAGCTCGCGGCACAGCGCATCCGTCCGGGTGTCCTGCCACACGATGGCGTTGGCCACCGGCTCGCCGGTCGTGCCATCCCACACGATCGTGGTCTCGCGCTGGTTGGTGACGCCGACGGCGGCGAGATCCGCAGGCGTCGCCTCTGCGGCTTCGAGAGCTTCGCGTATGACCAGCTCCGTGTTCCCCCAGATCTCCGTGCCGTCGTGCTCGACCCAGCCGGGCCGCGGATAGATCTGCTGGTGCTCCCGCTGCGACATGGCGACGAAGGACCCGTCATGATCCACGACGACGAAACGGGTGCTCGTCGTTCCCTGGTCGATAGCGCCTACATAGCGGGACATCCCCGGGCCTCCATCTCTCGCAACCGTCCACGAGACACTACCTGCGACCCCGTCGTCATCGACGAGCCCGAGGCGGCGGCCCGCGGCGAGACGCGCTGGCAGGGTGCGGAAAGATGGTGCGGCGCACTCGTGACGGCGCCCAACTGCGTTGACGACGGGCTATCGGTTGCCCAACGAGTGCCCTTGGCGCTTCTTCAGCACCCTGCTAGATGTTCAGCTCCCCCGCCATCTGCCGGGCGGCGTCCCCGCCTTCCGCAATGAAGGTCTCCACGACGTCCGCCGCGAGCTGGACCGTGACGTCGATGTCCTCCCGTTCCTTCTTCGTGAACGGCCGAAGGACGAAATCTGCGGGATCCTGCCGGCCGGGTGGGCGCCCGACGCCGCACTTGAGGCGCCAGAAGTCCTGTGTGCCGAGCGAGCGGATGATCGACCTGACGCCGTTGTTGCCCCCGGCACTCCGGCCCTCCTGCACCCGCAGCTTGGCGAACGGCAGATCGATGTCGTCGTGGACGATCAGCAAGCGATCGGGAGGAGGCGAGAAGTAGCGGACGAGCGGCGCCACCGCTTGACCTGACTCGTTCATGAACGTGCGCGGCAGGGCGAGCACCACACGAGTGCCGGAAATGTGGAGGTCCGCCACCTCGGCGCTGATGAAGCGCGGCGCCTTCTTGAAGCTGCCGCCGAACCGGCCGGCGACCACGGCGACCACCTCGGCACCGAGGTTGTGCCTCGTCCGTTCGTACCGCGACCCCGGATTGCGCAGCCCGACGACGAGCGGCAGGGACCGCCTCAGCTCTCGCCGCCCTCGTCGGCGGTCTCGCCAGGTGCTGCAGCCTCGGCCACGACACCCTCTTCGCCCAGTTCCTCGCCTTCGACCGGCACTTCCTCTTCGATGATGCGCGGGGCGAGAACGGTGACCAGCGGGCGCTCTTCGTCGTCGACGTAGACCACGCCCTCCACGGTCGGGAGATCAGCGATCTTCAGCGTGTCGCCCACGACCATCTCACTGATGTCCAAGCTGATCGACGGCGGAATCGCCGTAGGCAGCGCCTCGATCACGACGCTGGTCTCGATGGTCTCAACGATGCCGCCGTCCTCGCGCACACCGAGCGGTGAGCCGATGTAGTCGATCCCGACCTCGGCCTCGATGGCGACGTCGAGCGACACCTTGATGAGGTCGAGGTGGGTGATCTCACCCCGCACCGGATGGCGCTGGATCTCGCGGGCAACGGCGAGCACGGTGTCGGCGCCTTCGACTTCCACCTCGATGAGGGCGTTGGCGCCGGCCTCGGTGTGCAGGACCCGATAGAGATCGCGACCATTCACGGAGACGGACATCGGCTCGAGATCGCGACCGTACACGACGGCCGGGACCCGGCCGGTGCGCCGCATGCGCCGCGCCACGCGGCTGCCCTTCTCGACGCGGCGCTCTGCGCTCAACGTCACCTGTTCCATGGTCGACTCCTCGTGATGGATGCGTCTGTGATGCGCTCGTGCTCGATGCCGTCGTCACCTTGGGGTGCGGCGGCGGGACAGCGATGCCGGGCGCCACCGAGAGCGCCACATTATGGGACGCGATCGGCGCCAGAGCAAAGCGGAGAAGGCCACCGTGCCGTGCCGTCGCCGTCAGGCCGCTCCGTCGAGACCGAGCACGCCGAAGATCAGATCTGCGTCTCCCGGGCTGATGCGCCGGACGGCGAAGCCGGAGTGCGCCACCACCCAGTCACCAACCGCGACCTCCGGGGTCAGGCTCAGGTCGATGCGCCGGACCTCGGTGCCCGTGCGCGCCTCCGCCTGTCCCGTCACCGCATCGACGGCCGTGACCAGGGCCGGAATCGCGACGCACATCACGCCACCTCGACAAAGGCCAGCTCGAGCCCGAGCGCAGCGTCGCTCGAGAGATCGTCCGCAACGGCTATCTCGAGCGCTGCAGCGGCGAGCGACGGACCGGCAAGGCGCTCCCAATAGTCACGGACCACCTCCGCGTGCAGACCGCTGAGCGCGCCGAGGCGAAGACCCACTCTCGTCACCGATCCACCGGCACCGTCGGCGACCTTTTCCGCCGCTGCGACGAGCGATGCCACCATTGCGGATTCATGCACAACCGGCTCCTTCGACAACGGCCCCGGTGGAGCCGACCAGCTCCCGCACCCGGGCCACCACGCAGTCAACTGCGGCGGCGACGGCCGGAGTCAGCTCGAGCCGTCCCTGTGTCATATCGGCCGCCTCGACACCGATGACGACCAAGCGGCGGGGCATCCGGCGCAGCACGACGCCCAAGTCGATGACCTGCGCCACACTGAAGACGTGGGTCGAGAGCCGCCGCAGCATCGCCGGCCGCGGCTCGGTCGCCTCCATCTCGTGCACCGTGCCCGCGGCGGCGCCGGACACGACGGCGTCGACCACGACGACGAGGGCGACGCCATCCCACTCCTCGATCAGGCGGAGAGGGTCGTCGAGACCCGAGAGGAGCAGCACGGAGCTCGGCAGATGCGGGGCCAGCCGGGCGGCGACGACCGGGCCGACGCCGTCGTCGCCTCGATACACGTTGCCGATGCCGGCGACGATCGCGCGCGCGGCCGCGGTCACGACTCGGTCCTCTCGATCCGCAGGTCGAGAAAGTGCGTCGCACAGGAGATGCACGGGTCGTAGTTGCGGATGGTCTGCTCGAGCTTCCAGGCCAGCTCGTCATCGGGCAGCTCGAGCGAACGCTCGAGCACCGCAACCAGGTCGGCTTCGATGGTGAGCTGGTTCTGGGCGGTCGGCGGAACGATCTGCGCTTGCGCGATACGACCCTCGCCATCGAGCCGGTAGCGGTGGTAGAGCAGCCCGCGAGGCGCCTCCGTCGCACCGTGCCCCTCCCCCGGTCCGGACTCGACCGGGACCGCAGGCTGCGCCGGGCGGTCGTAGGCGTCGATGATGGACAGCGCCTCCTCACAAGCGTGCACGATCTCGACCGCGCGAACGACGATGCTCCGAAACGGGTTGGCGCACACCGGCCCGAGGCCCGCGTCTGCAGCCGCATCGCGGGCGGCGGGGTGCAGCTTGTCCGAGTTGAGGGCGTACCGCGCCAGCGGCCCCACGTGATACGCACCCCGGCCGCGAATGCGGGAGTGCAGCGCGTTGGAGTGGGCGACGTGCTCTTCCATGCCCACGTCGTTGAACTCCGCGGCCGAGACATCGAGCCCCTTGTTGGAAGCGATGCGGCCTTCGTTGAACGGGTACTCGGCGGGATGCACGACCGAGACGAACTCGAAGTCCATGTCGAGATCCGGGATCGGGAGTTGGGCGACGAAGCGCACGGTCTCGAGCGCCGCGTCCCGGGCCCAGGCCAGCTCCTCGCCGAGCGCGGCCAGCTCCGCCCGATCGGGCACGCGATAGAAGCCCCCCACCCGCACGTTGACCGGATGGATCTCCCGACCGCCGACGACGCTGACGATGCGGTTGCCGATCTTCTTGAGCCGGAGCCCCCGCTCGACGAGCTCGCGATGATCGCCGGCCATGTGGATGGCGCTCTCGTAGCCGAGAAAGTCGGGAGCGTGGAGCATGTAGACGTGCAGCGCGTGACTCTCGATCCATTCCCCGCAGTACAAGAGCCGCCGCAGGGCGCGAAGCTGACCCCCGACGGTCACACCGAGTGCGTCCTCCATCGCGTGCACCGCACTCATCTGATAGGCGACCGGGCAGATTCCACAGATCCGGGCCGTGATGTCGGGCGCCTCGGTGAACATGCGACCTTGCAGGAAGGCTTCAAAGAAGCGCGGCGGCTCGAATATCCCGAACTCGACCTCCTCGACCATCCCGTCCACCACACGGACGCTCAGCGCGCCTTCTCCCTCGACACGTGCCAGGTAGTCGACCTCGATGCGACGGGTGCTCAACGGGCGGCTCCTCTCACGATCAGATCTGCCTCGTGCCGGTCCGACGCGTCCCGGAACGCATCCGCGTACGCGTTGAAGCTGCGGAACAAGTGGACCAGTTCGCGATCCGGCACTCCCAGACGCTGCAACCGATCAGCCAGCGCCGCGGTATTGGGGTCCTCCATCGGGCCGAAGCAGCCGTAGCAACCACGCCCGTACGCCGGACACAGCGCTCCGCATCCAGATTGGGTGACCGGACCGAGACACGGCGTCCCGTCCCGCACCATGAGACAGGCGGTTGTCCGTTCCTTGCACTCGACGCACACGCTGTGGGTGGGGAGGTTTGGCCGGCGTCCATGGAGAAGCGCCTCGAGCACGCCGAGGAGCTGCGCCTTGTCGACGGGGCAGCCGCGGAGCTCGTAGTCGACGTCGACGTGGTAGGCGACCGGGGTCGAGTGCTGCAACGCGTCGATGAATTCGGGGTGCGGGTACACGAGGGCGGTGAAATCGTCGACGTGCTTCCAGTTGCGCAGCGCTTGAATCCCCCCGGCGGTGGCGCACGCGCCGATCGTGACCAGAACCCTGGCCGCCTCGCGGACCTCGAGAATCCGGGCGGCGTCCTGCGGCGTGGTGATCGACCCCTCCACCAAAGCAATGTCGTAGGGGCCGGGAAGCACCTCCCGGGAGGCCTCGGGGAAGTTGGCGATCGTGACCTCGCCGGCAACGGCGAGCAGCTCGTCCTCGGCATCGAGGAGGCTCAACTGGCACCCGTCACACGAGGCGAACTTGTAGACCGCCAGCGTCGGCTTCGGCTTCCTCGTTGGTCGACGCGCAGCCATTCACATTCCCCTGATCAAGAGGTACGGCTCGAGGTCGGCGTACGAGCACACCGGTCCGTCGCGGCACACGAAGCGCGAGCCGTACTGACAATGCCCGCAGAAACCGACGGCACACTTCATGTTCCGCTCCAGCGACATGTGGACCGCCCCGGGGGACACACCCCGCGAGACCAGCTCCTGCGCCGTGAATCGCATCATGATCTCCGGCCCGCAGACGAACACCACGGATCTCGCCGGATTGAACGGCGCCCGGTTGATGAGCTCGGTGACCACCCCGACCGAGCCGCGCCAATCGCGACCCGCCGTGTCGACCGTGACGAGCACATCGGCGTCGAGGCGGCCGCGCCACGCCTGGATCTCGTCGGCGAAGAGCAGGTCGGACGGGCTTCGGGCCCCGTAGAGGACCACGACACGTTCGAAACGATCCCGGTGCGCCAGTGCGTAGTAGACGATCGGCCGCAGTGGAGCCAGCCCGATTCCGCCGCCGACCACGACGACGTCCCTGCCCTCTGCCTGGGCGATCGGCCATGCGGTCCCGAAGGGCCCCCGTACTCCAACGGCGTCGCCCGGCCGCGCTCTGCGGAGAGCCCGGGTCACCGCCCCGACGCCGCGAATCGTGTGGACGAGCCTCGCCGGATCCCCCGGATCGCCGCTGATCGAGAGCGGGACTTCGCCGATTCCGAACGCGTAGACCATGTTGAACTGCCCGGGAGCGAACGGAAACGAGCCGTCGGGAGGCTCCAGCTCGAGCGTGGAGGTGTCGGCCAGCTCGTCCCGGATGGCCCGCACCACGAAGGGCACCGGTGTCATCGGCTCGGCCGCGACGGAGAGATCAGCGAGAAGCGCCATAGATATCGAGCACCTGGAGACGAGCTGCCTGCATGCGCTGCACCAACACCTCGGCAAAGCGCCGCATCAGCTCGTAGCCGAAAGCCGGCGTGAGCTTGGCTGCAGCACGGAGCGCGGCGCCGTCGAACCTGATGGCTTCGACGTCGGTTCTGGCGTACGCATCGAACGACCACCGGTACGGCGGGAACAGCCACGACCAGCCGAGGATGTCGCCAGGGTGCAGCGTCTGGAGAGTGTGGGGCCCGCGCCCAGGGATGTCGACCTCGAGAATCACCACGCCATCGGTCAGGAGGTACCAGGCGTCGGCGGCTCCTCCCTCGCGGAAGATCGTCGAGCCTGCGGCGAAGCACACCTCACCGGAAGCGTCCTCGAGCGTGGAGAGGTGGTCGGTCTCCATACCCAGGAAGAAGGCGCGATCGCCCAGGCGGTGCGTCATGCTCGAACCCCCACGAGACGGATCGGCGCACCGAGGCGCATGTCCGAGGCTCGGATCGCCTCCACCTCGGCGGTCAGGTCGATGCCGACGGGACACCACGTGATGCACCTGCCGCACCCCACGCAGCCGGACGTGCCGAACTGCTCGATCCACGTCGCGAGCTTGTGCGTGAGCCACTGGCGGTAGCGCGCCCCCCGGTCGGCGCGCAGGGAGCCGCCATGCAGGTAGGAGAAGTCCAAGGTGAAGCACGAATCCCACCGCCGTGTGCGCTCGGCCCGGACGCCGTCGAGCGACGATCCGTCCTCCATCGTCGAACAGAAGCAGGTCGGGCACACGAGCGTGCAATTGGCACAGCCGAGACAGCGCTCGCCGACGCGCTCCCAGTGGTGATGCTCGAGGTTGCTGAGCAGGAGGTCCGGAACGTCGCCGGCATCGAATCGCTTGGACACGCCGGCCTCGGCGGCTCGAGCCACGGCGGCACGCCGCGTCACATCCTCATCGGTCGGGGGATGCGCCCCGATCTCCGCAAGCAGCTCCTCGCCCTCCCTGCTGCCGGCGACCACGAAGTAACGGTCGTCGTCGAGCTCCGTGAGGGCGAGGTCGTAGCCGTCGGTCCCGGCCGTCGGACCGGTCCCCATCGACATGCAGAAACAGGTCGCCCCGGGCTCGATGCAGTCGACGGCAACGATGAACGCCGCCCTCCGCCGCTCCGCGTACGTCCGATCTGCGGGACGGCCTTCGGCCATGAACACTCGATCCTGGATCCGCATCGCCGCCAGCTCGCAGCCCCGGACCCCGATGAAGGCGTAGCGCGGCGATTCTGCCGGAGGGGCATCCTGCCACCCGTTCGGGGACCGGCTGCCGGCCCAGATCACCGTGCGCGGGGGATACAGGAATCGCTTCCACGAATGCGGCCCCACGACGTAGCCAAAGCGACGGGAATCCCGGCGTCGCTCGATCCGGTACTCACCCGGAGCCTGGCGATCGGTCCAACCCTGGGGAAGGTCGGCTACGGACGTGACGACGTCGTACACGATCACGTCGTCTCGCACCGTTGGACCGATCGTCGCATACCCGGCCCCGGCGAGCGATGCGATCAGCCTGTCGAGACCCGATCCATCGATCACGCCGCCCGCCAACAAACCTCCTCGATCGGACATCGCGAGCGTACGGGTACGCCGACGCGATGGCGTAGGGCCGTTCCTCCGCTTCTTTGGGGCCGGGAGTCTCCGCCGGACAGCGCCGATCGGCCCGAGACTCCACCTTCGGACCCGCGGCTGCCCAGACAGGGGTGGAGACCGGAGAGCGCCCCCGCGCACTTGTCCGGACCCGCGGTCCGCACCCCCTCGTCGGAGGGCGGACGAGGCCGGCGGATGGCTGCGGCGTTGCCTACTCGTCGAGTGCCGCGTGGGCGGCAGCGAGACGCGCCACCGGCACGCGGAACGGCGAGCAACTCACGTAGTCGAGTCCGTATTGGTGACAGAGCGCGATCGACTTCGGTTCGCCGCCGTGCTCACCGCAGATACCCACCTCGAGGTCCTCGCGGGTGTCCCTGCCACCGGCGACGGCCATCTTGATCAACGTCCCGACACCTGCATCGTCGAGCGTCGCGAACGGGTTCTCGGCGATGACCCCCAACGTGAGGTAGTACGTGAGGAAGCTCGCCTCGGCGTCGTCACGGCTGATCGCAAACGTCGTCTGGGTCAGATCGTTCGTTCCGAACGAGAAGAACTCGGCCGTCTCCGCCAGTGCAGCCGCCGTGATCGCCGCTCGCGGCGTCTCGATCATCGTTCCGATCTTGTAGTCGACCTCACGGCCGCGCTCTGCCAGCACGGTTGCGGCTTCGCCGCGTACGACGTCGCCGACCCAGGCCAGCTCGCCGGCGTCGACGGAAAGCGGAATCATGATCTCCGGTTCCACCACGATGCCGGCTTCGACGGCGTCACACGCTGCCTCGACGATCGCCCGCACCTGCATCCGCGTGATCTCCGGGTAGATCACCGAGAGCCGCACCCCGCGCAGCCCGAGCATCGGGTTCGCCTCGCGCAAACGCTCGACGGCGGCCACCAAGCGCTCGGTGTGCTCGAGCTGGGAGAGGCTCTCGTTGAGCGTCTCCAGAGAGTCGGCGGCCCGGAGCCGGATCTTGCGATCGGCCACCTCGTCGACCAGCTTCTCCCACGCCGGCAGGAACTCGTGCAGCGGGGGGTCCATCAGGCGGATGATGACGGGCAGACCGTCCATCGCTTCGAAGAGACCCAGGAAATCCGCCCGCTGCAGGGGCAGCAGCTCATCGAGCGCGTCGCGGCGCTCTGCGGGAGTGGACGCCATGATCATCGATTGGACGATGGGCAGCCGGTCCTCCTCGAAGAACATGTGCTCGGTCCGGCACAGGCCGATTCCCTGAGCGCCGTACTCGCGGGCTCGCTGCGCATCGACCGGGTAGTCGGCGTTGGCGCGCACACCGAGCCGGCGGAACTCGTCGGCCCAGCCGAGCAGCCTGACGAGCGACTCGTCCGAGAGATCCGGCACGAAGGTGCCGAGCCTCCCGAGGAACACCTCACCCGTCGTACCGTCGATCGAGACCCAATCGCCCTCGGCGATCTGGAGGTTGCCGAGACGCATCAGGTGGTTGTCGGGCTCGATCTCCAGCCCCTCCATGCCCACCACCGCCGGCTTGCCGAATTGGCGGGCGACGAGCGCGGCATGGCTGGTGCGACCACCGCGGCTCGTCAGGATTCCCTCGGCGGCGATCATGCCGTGGACGTCGTCCGGCTTGGTCTCGGGCCGCACCAGGAGCACCTCGCGGCCGTCCTCGTTCCAGCGCTCCGCGAGGTCCGGATCAAAGGCGACGACGCCGACTGCGGCGCCGGGAGACACGTTGAGACCGGTGCCCAGCAGCCGGCCCTCGGCGATCGCCTCTTGGCGGGACTCGGCCGCCAGCTGGGGGTGCAAGAAGAAGTCGATCTGCTCGGGCGTCACCCGCTGCACCGCCTCGGCGCGCGTGATGAGCCCCTCATGCGCCATGTCGACTGCGATGCGCACGGCGGCTTGCGCAGTGCGCTTGCCGTCGCGGGTCTGCAGGATCCAGAGCCGGCCGCGCTCGACGGTGAACTCCATGTCCTGCATCTCGCGGTAGTGCGCTTCGAGCTTGCGCGAGATGTCGCTCAGCTCCTCGTAGGTCTGCGGCATCTCCTCGTGGAGGATCCGCAGGTCCTTCGTGGCGCGGATCCCGGCGACGACGTCCTCACCTTGGGCGTTGATCAGGTAGTCGCCCTCGATCTCGTTCTCGCCGGTGGCGCCGTCGCGGCTCATCGCGACGCCCGTTGCCGAGTCCTCGCCGAGGTTGCCGAACACCATCACCTGGATGTTCACCGCGGTGCCGAGGTCGTGGGCGATGCCGGCCGCGTTCCGGTAGTCGATGGCGCGCTTGCCGTTCCAGGATCGGAAGACGGCCTCGACCGCGAGCCGCAGCTGCTCCTTCGGGTCGTCCGGGAAGCCGGCGGCGATCCGGCGGAAGCGTTCGACGATCTCGCGGAGGTCCTCGACCGACAGTTCGGCATCGGTCGAGACGCCGCGCTTCTGGCGGTATTGGGTCAAGACGTGCTCGAACAGCTCATCCTTGTAGCCGAGCACCACCGACCCGAACATCTGCACCAGCCGGCGGTAGGAGTCGTAGGCGAAACGCTCGTCGCCGCTCAGCTCGGCGAGTCCCTTGACCACGACATCGTTGAGGCCGATGTTGAGGACCGTGTCCATCATGCCGGGCATCGAGAATTTCGCCCCCGACCGGCACGAGACGAGCAATGGGTTGGCGGGATCTCCGAAGCGTTTCCCGGTCTGGTCCTCGATGGCGGCCAGCGCCGCCGCGACCTGGTCGAGCAAGCCCGCCGGCAGCGTCCCACCGCCGGTGATGTACTCATTGCAGGCCTCCGTCGTGATCGTGAATCCGGGCGGGACCGGAACCCCGAGCCGCGACATCTCTCCGAGGTTGGCGCCCTTGCCGCCCAAGAGTCCGCGGACGTCCTCCCAGTCGCCGCCGACCGCGTTCTCGGCTTCGGCCACGTCCTGGAATCGATATACCCAAGTCTTTGTCATCTCATGTTCGCTTTCGTGGGGAGAACTCAAGAGCGGTTCGGCGCATAGGTCACCAGAGTCCGCATGTAGTTGGCGCGCTCGAACGCAGTCGGATCGGGGCTCGACTGCTGGCTGAGGCTGCCCTTGGCCTGCTCGACGGACTCGTAGTCTCGCTCGCCGAGCCATTGCTCCAGCCCGCTTCGCATCATCGCGAGATGCGACGGCCCGTTGCGGAGCAGGGCGGAAGCCGTCATGGTGACGTCCGCACCGGCGAGCACCAGCTTGACCACGTCTTCGGCGCTGTGCACCCCGGAAGTCGCGGCGAGCGACGCGTCGATCCTCCCATAGAGGATCCCGATCCAGGTGAGCGGCAACCGCATCGCAAACGGTGTCGACAAGACGAGGTTCGGCGCGACTTCCATCGCTTCCAGGTCGATGTCCGGCTGGTAGAAACGGTTGAAGAGGACCAGCCCGTCGGCGCCGGCGTCGACGAGGCGGCGCGCCACGTTGGCCATCGAGCTGAAGAACGGGCCGACCTTCACTGCCAGCGGGATGTCGATCGTCGCCCGCATCTGCTCAACGAGGCGGAGGTAATCGTCGACGACCGCCGCCCCGTCCTTGTGCGCATCGGCGGCGACGATGTAGATGTTGAGCTCGAGTGCGTCGGCGCCGGCGTCTTCGATCTTCTTCCCGTACGACACCCAGCCGCCGGGCGACACGCCATTGAGACTTCCGATCACCGGTATGGGCAGCTCGTCCTTCGCCTGGACCAATGTCCTCAGGTACGACTCGGAGCCGGTGTTGTACGAGTCCATCTCGGGCAGCTGGCCGCCGAAGAACTCGGGAGAGAGGTCGGCGCCGAAGTCGGTGAGATCGGCCAGCGCCAGCGCATCGTGGACGATCTGCTCC
The DNA here is from genome assembly GCA_041557775.1 of Acidimicrobiia bacterium. Classification (GTDB taxonomy): domain Bacteria; phylum Actinomycetota; class Acidimicrobiia; order Spongiisociales; family UBA5794; genus DATHZQ01. Next base: position 18,613 of record JBFFFX010000003.1, read on the forward strand.
TCGAACAGCGAGGGGAGGACCACCGCGGCGGCACCCGCCTCGACCAGCTCGTGCAACGTGTCGATGTCACCGGTCAGCGGCGACGCCGACGGCACGAGTGGATTGGCGAGCTGGAGGCCCAGGTACGTCGTCGTCAGATCGACCGTCATTCCTCCACCTCCGCGTAGACCGCCGTTCTCTCGACGTGCACCATCTGCTCGTAGAGATGCCAGCGGTCGTCGATGTCTTGTTGTGCCTGGGCGAGCAGCTCCTCCGCATGCTCGGGGTTGGACCGGGAGAGCATGGCAAACCGGGCCTCGGTGGCTGCAAACTCCTTGAACGGCAGCTTGGGCTTGCGGCTGTCGAGACGCAGCGCCGCGTTGCCCTCGGCCATCGCCGAAGGGTCGTACCGGTACAGCGGCCAGTACCCGGATTCTGCGGCGGCCTTCTGGTGCTGCATCTGGGCCGCCATGTCGATGCCGTGGGCGATGCACGGGCTGAATGCGATGATCAACGACACGCCGGGATAGGCCTGCGCCTCCGCGAACGCCTTCACGACTTGAGTCATGTTGGCGCCCATGGCCACTTGGGCAACGTAGACGTCCCCGTAGGCCTGGGCGATCATGCCGAGGTCCTTCTTGCCCGTCGGCTTGCCACCCGCGGCGAACTTGGCGACTGCCGCCCGCGGCGTCGCCTTCGATGACTGACCTCCGGTGTTCGAGTACACCTCGGTGTCGAGAACGAGCACGTTGACGTTGCGGCCTGAGGCCAGGATGTGGTCGAGGCCACCGAAGCCGATGTCGTAGGCCCAGCCGTCGCCGCCGACGATCCACACGTCGGTCTTGACCAGGGCGTCCTTCAGCGAGTCGAGCCGGGTGGCCCTCGGATCGTCGATGGCGCCGAGCTGCGACGCCAGCAGAGCGACCCGGTCCCGCTGCTTGGCGATCCCCGCCTCGTCGCTCTGATCGGCATCCAGCAGCTCCTCCGCCAGCGCCCCGAGCTGAGGGGCGAAGTCGGCGACGAGCTGCCGGGCGATCTTGGTCTTCTGGTCGAGCGCCAGGCGCATCCCCAGCCCGAACTCGGCGTTGTCCTCGAACAGCGAGTTGGACCACGCCGGGCCTCGGCCGTTGGCGTCGACGGCGTACGGCGTCGTCGGCAGGTTCCCCCCGAAGATCGAGGAGCAGCCGGTGGCGTTGGCGATGATGGTGCGATCACCGAAGAGCTGGCTCAGCAGCTTGATGTACGGCGTCTCGCCGCAGCCGGAGCAGGCGCCCGAGTACTCGAAGAGCGGCTGTAGGACTTGGGAGCCCTTGACGTTGGCGACGCTCAGCTGGGTCCGGTCGTACTCCGGGATGTCGAGGAAGAACTCGAACGACCTGCGCTCGACCTCGAGGTGGTCGTCCTTCGGCTCCATGTTGATCGACTTGTGACGGACGATCTCCTTGCTCTTCGCCGGGCAGATGTCGACGCACACGCCGCAGCCCGTGCAGTCGTCGGGGGCCACCTGGATGGTCATGTTCATCCCGGCGAAGTCCTTGCCCTTCCATTCCTTCGTGAGGAAACCGTCGGGCGCTCCGCCGAGGAGCGCGGGGTCGTAGACCTTCATGCGGATGGCGGCATGCGGGCACACCAGCGCACAGCGGGCGCAGTCGATGCAGATCTCCGGGTCCCAGATCGGGATCTCGAGGGCGATGCTGCGCTTCTCGAACTGTGAGGTCGCCGTGGGGAACGTACCGTCGACGGGGAAGGCGCTCACGGGCAAGCGGTCGCCTTCACCGGCGAGCAACACGCCGGTGACCCGCTCGACGAAGTCCGGCACGTGCGCGGGCACCGGCGGCCGGATGGTCTTGGTCGCCGTCGCCTCCGGAGGCACGTCCACCTGGTGGAGCCCGGCGAGGGCACCGTCGACCGCCGCGTAGTTGCGTTCCAGGACGACGTCGCCGAGCTTCCCATAGGTCTTCTCGATCGCCCCCTTGATGGCAGCTATGGCCTCGTCGCGGGGCAGGACCCCGCTCAAGCCGAAGAAGCAGGTTTGCAGCACGGTGTTGATGCGTCCCTTGAGTCCTGCCTCGCTCGCCACCCGATGGCCGTCGACCACGTAGAAGGCGATCTCCTTGTCGATGATCCCGCGCTGGATCTCGACGGGGAGCTGATCCCAGACTTCGTCCGGGCCGAATGGGCTGTTGAGGAGGAAGGTGGCGCCATGCGCTGCGTGGCGGAGGACATCGAGCTTGTCGAGGAAGCCGAACTGGTGACACGCAACGAAGCCGGCCTCGTCGATGAGGTACGCAGACCGGATCGGCTCAGGACCGAAACGAAGGTGCGACACCGTCATCGCCCCCGACTTCTTGGAGTCGTAGACGAAGTAGCCCTGGGCGTATTGGTCGGTGTTGCTGCCGATGATCTTGACGGAGTTCTTGTTGGCACCGACGGTCCCGTCGGCGCCGAGGCCGTAGAAGATGGCGCGAACGGTCTCGGCGGGCTCCTGCCAGGGCGCCATGACATCCAGCGAGGAACCGGACACGTCGTCGGCGATGCCGATCGTCGAATGGCGCCGGGGAATCGGGGCGGCGAGCTCCTCGTACACGCGGACCGCCATGGACGGGGTGAACTCCTTCGACGACAGGCCGTACCGAACGCCGATGACCTCGGTGTCCGAACGCCCGGCCTCGCCCAGGGCGGCGGCAACGTCGACGTACAGCGGATCGCCGACCGCCCCCGGCTCCTTGGTCCGATCGAGGACTGCCACCGACCGCACCGTGTCGGGCAGCGCCGCGGCGAAGTGGTCCACCGAGAAGGGGCGGTACAGACGCACGGCGAGCACGCCGACCTTCTCGCCCTTGGCCGTCAGATGATCGACCGCCTCCGCAACGGTGCCGGCGGCACTCCCCATGATCACGATGACCCGTTCGGCATCGGGTGCGCCGTGGTAGTCGAAGAGGTGGTAGCGGCGTCCGGTGGTGGCTGCGAGCTGGTCGAGCACCTCCTCGACGATGCCGGGGGTCGCCGCGTAGTAGGGCTCCGCTGCTTCCCGGGCCTGGAAGAAGACGTCGGGGTTTTGCGCCGTTCCGCGCACGACCGGCCGGTTGGGATCCAGCGATCGGAGCCGGTGCTGCGCGACGAGGTCGTCGTCGACGAACTGCCGCATGGTGTCGGTGTCGATCGGCTCGATCGTCGCGACCTCGTGGGAGGTGCGGAAGCCGTCGAAGAAGTTGATGAAGGGCACCCGGCTCCGCAGCGTGGCGGCATGCGCGACGAGTGCCATGTCCTGGGCTTCCTGCACCCCGCTCGCACAGAGCATCGCCATACCGGTCTGCCGGGCCGCCATGACGTCCCCGTGGTCGCAGAAGATGCTGAGTGCATGCGTTGCGACGGTGCGGGCAGCCACGTGGACGACGCTCGGCGTGAGTTCGCCGGCGATCTTGTAGAGGTTCGGGATCATCAAGAGCAAGCCCTGGGATGCCGTGAAGGTGGTACCGAGGGCGCCTGCCTGGAGGGCGCCGTGCAGCGCGCCGGCCGCGCCGGCCTCGCTCTGCATCTCGATGACGTCGGGGACGGCACCCCACAGGTTCGGCTGCCGCGCCTGGGCCCAGGCGTCGGCGAGCTCACCCATGGGCGAGGCGGGGGTGATGGGGTAGATCGCCATGACCTCGGAAAGGGCATAGGCGACTCGGGCTGCCGCTTCGTTGCCGTCGACAACGACGCGTGGAGTGGTGTGGATGCTCATCTCCCCGGGATACTCACCCACCACCCCGCGAGGTTGTAGGACCAATGGTCCCATGACC
>JBFFFX010000004.1:0-22060 GCA_041557775.1 Acidimicrobiia bacterium
GACTCCCCCGCGCAGGCGCTCGTCGGCGAGGTGCGTGTCGATCGTCCGCCGCAGCGTGGCGGGGATGGTCTCGCGAGGTGCGGCGTCGATGTCGGCGTGCGGCGTGCAGTCGGCGCGGGCGTGCTGCCCCAGCGGATTCGACTCCGCGGCGGCGGGGGTGGCGATGAGCGAGATCACCAACCCGATCGTGAGACTTCGGATGAACGAGACGCGGCGCACGGCTGTCCTCGGGGTGCTCGGTGGCGCACTGAAGTGCGGGACGATCGGCGTCGTCGCCTGGGAGGCGCGAACCCGACGGTGAGGCAATTGTATGGTCTTTTCGGGCCTACTGTGACAGAAGTTGCCAGCGCCGCCGGCAGCGCATGCCACCGGCACGTGCGGCTCGCCGACCGTCGTCTCCGCTCCTGTACACTCCTGGTCCTCGCGCCCCAGTAGCTCAGGGGATAGAGCACCGGCCTCCGGAGCCGGGTGCGCAGGTTCGAATCCTGCCTGGGGCACCGCGGACGCTTCCCTCGATCCGGACTTGCCATGGCCTCCCTCACCGCACAGCTCAGCCAGCGCTTCGGCGACGCCTTCGCCGCCCTCGGGCTGGACGGGAGCTATGGCGCCGTGGTCGTCTCCTCGCGGCCGGAGCTGGCGCAGTTCCAGTGCAACGGTGCGCTGGCGGCCGCCAAGCCCGCAGGTCGCAGTCCGCGCGAGCTGGCGCAAGCCGTGATCGATGCCGTCGCTGCCGACGAGGTCATCGGCGAGCTGGCCATCGCCGGCCCCGGGTTCATCAACGTGGTGCTCACCGACGAGTTCCTGGCGGCAACGGTGGGGGAGATGAACGCCGATGATCGGCTCGGCGTCGAGCCACCGGAGGTCCCGCAGCGGGTGCTCGTGGACTACGGGGGACCGAACATCGCCAAGGCGCTCCACGTGGGCCACCTGCGGCCGGCGATCATCGGCGAGTCGATCAAGCGGCTCTTTGCGTTCGCCGGCCACGACACCATCGGCGACATCCACCTCGGCGACTGGGGAGCGCCGCCGGGCCAGATCATCGCCCACATCCGCGAGAGCCATCCCGATCTGCCGTTCTTCGACGCCGGCTGGTCCGGGGACTACCCGGAGGAGATCCCCTTCACCGAAGCCGACCTCGAGCGCATCTATCCCGAGGCATCGCAGCGGGCGAAGGACGACGAGGCGTTCGCTGCAGCGGCTCGGCAGGCGAACGTTGCCCTCCAGGCCGGCGACCGTGGCCATCGGGCCCTCCTCGAGCGGATTCGGGCAATCTCGATCGCCGACATGAAGGTGACGTACGACGCGCTGAATGTCCACTTCGAGCTCTGGTACGGCGAGGCGAGGGTCCACGACCGCATCGCAGGGATGATCGAGCGGATGCGCGTCGCCGGGGTGGTCCGCGAGAGCCAAGGGGCGCTGGTGGTGGACGTCGCCCGCCCCGACGACAAGGCCGAGATTCCCCCGTTGCTCCTCACCCGCAGTGATGGCTCCTACATGTACTCCACGACCGATCTCGCCACCCTGGACGAGCGGATGCGCGAGCTCGGTGTGGACGTCGTCTTGTACGTGGTCGACGCCCGGCAGTCGCTGCACTTCGAACAGGTCTTCCGCGCGGCGCGGGCCGGCGCAGTGGTGCCGCCCGAGGTCGTGGTCGAGCACGATCCATTCGGCACCGTCAACGGTCCGGACGGGAAACCGATGAAGACGCGGGAAGGCGACCTGCCCGCCCTCAAGGGCCTCATCGACGATGCCTGGGTGCGGGCGACCCAACGGCTCGACGAGAGCGATCTCGCCACGGAGTACCCCGAGGAGGAGCGGCGCGACATCGCCTTCAAAGTCGGTATCGCCGCGCTCAAGTACGGCGATCTGCAGAACCACCGCACCTCGGACTACATCTTCGACCTCGACCGCTTCGTCTCGTTCAACGGCAAGACCGGACCGTACCTGCTGTACAGCGCCGTGCGGATCCGCTCCATATTGCGCAACGCGGCGGAGGCCGGATTGGCGCCGGGGGAGATCATCGCGCCCGGCAAGCCGGAGGAGCGGGCGTTGATGCTGCAGCTCCTGCGCCTGCCGGACATCGTCGACCGGGCGATCGAATTCCGCGCTCCCAATCACCTCGCCGAGTTTGCCTACGACGTCGCCACGGAGTTCAACCGGTTCTACGAGGCGTGCCACATTCTCAGCGAGCAGGATGTGGCACGGCAGGCCTCGTGGCTCGGGCTGGTGGCCCTCACGCTGCGCACGCTGGAGACGCTGCTCGACCTGCTGGCGATCGAGATCCCGGAGCGGATGTAGCTACTCGATGGGGAGCCCGGAGGCCGCCCACGACACGATGCCGCCGTCGAGCTCGTAGACCTCGGTGAAACCCAGGTCGCGCATCGTCTCGATCGTCTGGCCGGAGCGGTTGCCCGAGCGGCAGTACACGAAGTACGGCACGTCCTTGTCGAGTGCGTCGAGCCGATCGACGAAGTCGGCGGCGTAGAAGTCGAGGTTCACCGAATCGGCGATGCGCCCCGCGCCGAACTCCTCCGGGGTGCGGACGTCGAGGACGACGAGACCCGTGGGCGGAGCCGCCAGCAGCTCCTGGGCAGCCGGCGCGTCGACGAGGTCGATCGTCGCCTCGGCCGTCGTTCCGCCGCAGGCGCCCAGGGCGAGTGTGGCCGCGATCAGGGTGGCGGCGAGCTTCTTCCTCATCTCTTCGTCCTCCTCGTGCGGGCGGAGCGGGGGTCGGCCAGCGGCAGGCCCTCGCGTTTCCACGCCATGATGCCGCCTTTCACGTTCTTGGCGTCGACGCCCTGCCGGCGGAGCGCAGACGCGGCGTGCGCCGAACGGCGTCCGGAGCGGCAGATCACGTACACCTCGTCGCCGCGCAGCCTGTCGACGTGACTGTCGAGCCGCTCCAGCGGGACGTGTCGGCCGCGATCTGGGGCGCCGTCCGCCTTTCGCTCTCGGCTCGGGCGCACGTCGATGAGGACGGCGCCGTTGCCGGCGGCTTCGTAGGCGGCGGCGACCGAGGCGTTGTGGCGGGCGAACAGGCTCATGCCAAGCCGAGCTGAACCAGGCCGCCCGCCATGTTGGCGACCCGGCGGAAGCCGGCACGGGCGAGGAAAGAGGCGGCCATGTCGCTGCGGCTTCCGCTCCGGCAGATGAGGAGGAAGGGGGTCTCGCGGTCCAGGTCGGCCATGTGCGCCGGCAGGGTGGCAAGGGGGACGAGGTCGGCGTCCGGCAGCGAGCCCATGGCAAACTCGCCCGGCTCGCGGACGTCGATGATGGTTGCTCGATTGCCGTCAACCCAGTTCCGCCAGAGGCGGGCGGGAACCTGCTCAACGGTCGCGGTCATCTGCATGGTGTTCCTCCACAGGGCTCAAGAGCCAGTAAATGTACGGACAAATATACATACCCCTAGGGGTATGTGCAAGCCGTCACGGGGCATCTCTCGGGTCGCCTTCGACTCAGGCGAGTTGGAGGAACATCTTCTCGAGGCGTTCAGGTGTGTAGCCCTGGTCGGCGGCGCGCTCGGGATCGAGTGCACACTGCGCCATCGTTGCCGCGAAGTACTTGAAGCCGGCCTGCTCGATCGCCCGCAGGGCGGCGGCGAACTGGGTGACCACATCGGTGCACTCCCGACCCTCGGAGATCATGGTCTGGATCCCGCGAAGCTGGCCTTCGGCGCGCCGCAGCCGGGTGAGGATGGCGTTCGTTTGCTCGGTGGTGAGTTCCATCGGGTGCCATGATACCCCATGGGGTATCACTCACTCCGCAGGCGTCACTCCTCGATGGTGACCGAGTCGCCGACGGCGACGTCGCCAGGGGTCAGCACTCGGGCGTACCAGCGGCTCCAGCCGGGGTGGAGGTCCTCGCTAATCCGCCGGTAGTCGCGACCCGCGAACCACCCGGCGTTCTTGGCGCAGGGGACGGCGGGCCAGGTCACCTCGGCGACGACGTCCGTACCTATCCGGAGCTCGAGGCCGCGGCGCATGAGGCTCCAGTCGATGCCGCGCAGCGTGAGGTTCTCGCCGGCGAATCCGGGCTCGATGGGGTGCCCTTCCGCCTGCAGCGCCTCGATCACCTCGAGCGAGTACAGGCAAAGGTCCTGCTCGGGGCCGCCGTGGTGCTTGCGATCGGCCTGGTCGTCGCCGGCGACGCCACCGACCTCGACTCGGGCCGAGGGCACCGGCAGCTTCGGCACGCCCCCGCGGGAGACGCTGATCTGGTGGACGGATCCGACGGCTTTCACGCGGCCAGGCTAGAGCTGGAAGCTGCTCGGGTGAGACCCGTCGGCGTCGCCGGCCCCGTCTCGGGTATCCGGGTAGTCGCCGCCCGCGGGCTCAGCGAACTTCAGACAGCGGGTTGAGCAGGAGCCAACTGAGCCGCCACCACATCTCGTACCAGGCGGCCGCTTCCTCGATGCTGGCGACGTCCTCCTCCATCCACCTCGACCATGCGCCGTCGAGCGTGTCGTCTCCGATGGCTCTGATCGCGCCATCGCGTCTCATGGCCGAGGCGAATCCGGCCCATTCGGTCAGTGTTTGAGATTCGCCGAGCGCGCTGAGCACGTCGTCGGCCAGCGCGAAATCGGCGCCGGCGAGCTCGAGGTTCGCGAGGGGCTCGGGACTGAGGTGGAGGCCGATGTACCCGAACGCTTGCGCGACCACCAGCGCGGAGTCGACCGCCGACCGCAGATCGGCGACTTGCTCCTCGAGCGCTCGTACGTGGCCAGCCTGGACCGGCTGCTGTCGGTTCAGGCGATCGTTCCGGAGTCGCTCGTCCGCAAGCTCGGTGCGCAGGTCGGCAGCTTCGTCCCGGGCTGCGGCGAGCTCGACACGCATGCCGGTCAACTCGCCATCGAGCGCCGCGGCTGCCGCCTCTGCGCTGCGAAGGTCGGCGAGCACCGCGTCGTAGTCGGCGGCCGTCACCGTCGAGCCGGCGATCCACCACCCGGCTGCCGCTATCGCCAGGATCAACGCGAGTCCGGCCGAGATGTACCACGTGGACCGTGGCCGCGGCGGGGGCGCCGGCACATGCGGTGTCGCCACATCGGCATCGTGGGTCAGCGTCATGCGCGATCCTTTCGGCGCTGACCCCACGGTCGCGCCGCCTTGGTGCTCCAAATAGAGTCGCAATGCCCGGTCGATGCCCGGGTGCGGCCGCACAGGGCTCCGAACCGGTGGCGTACCTCGACCCCTACCATCTCGGCCATGGGAGATGATCTGACTAACACCACGGTCGGTATCGGGCTGCTCGGGGCGGGAACCGTCGGTGGGACGCTCGTTCGCCGGCTGGTCGAGGAGCACGAGGCGATCTCGGCGAAGACCGGGCTCGACCTTCGTGTGCGCCGCGTGGCCGTGCGCAGTCTCGACAAGGACCGCTCGTTCACGGTGCCCGATGGCGTGCTCACCGACGATCCCTATCTCGTCGTGAACGACCCCGACGTGCAGCTCGTCGTCGAGGTCATGGGCGGCCGCGATCCTGCAGGGGATCTGATTCTGGCCGCCCTCGAGGCGGGTAAGCCGGTGGTGACGGCAAACAAGGAGCTGATCGCGACCCGAGGCCCCGAGCTGATCGCCGCCGCCGAGCGGCGCGGCGTGCCGCTGCTCTTCGAGGCCGCGGTCGGCGGGGGCATTCCGATCATTCGACCCCTCGCCGAGACCCTCGCCGGGGAGCAGATCGAGCGTGTTGCCGGGATCGTCAACGGCACCACCAACTACATCCTCACCCGGATGGGCGAGGGTGACGACTACGCGGGCGCGTTGGCCGAAGCACAGGTGCTCGGCTACGCCGAGCCGGATCCCACGGCTGATGTCGGCGGCGCCGACGCGGCCGCAAAAGCGGCCATCCTGGCGTCGCTGGCGTTCGGTGCCTGGGTTGGGATCGAGCACGTTCCCTACGAGGGCATCGACGGGCTGGCGCTGGACGACATCGAGTTCGCCCGCTTCCTGGGCTACGAGGTCAAGCTGCTTGCCATCGCGTCCCGGACCGACGTCGGGATCAGCGCTCGCGTCTACCCGGCGATGATTCCCGCCGACCATCCGCTGGCTTCGATTCGCGGGGCGACGAACGCCATCTTCATCACAGGGCCGTCCGTCGACGAGCTGCTGTTCGCGGGCCCCGGCGCGGGCGGGGAGCCCACGGCCACGGCCGTGCTCGGCGACGTGATCGACGCCGCTCGAGAGATCCTCGCCGGGGCGGAGGTGGCGCCGCGGATTCGGTTTTCTCCGGGAGAGATCGTGGACTTCGGTGCGATCGACACGAAGTGGTACGTGCGCATCGACGTCGAGGACCGTCCCGGTGTGCTCGCACAGATCGCCGCCGCATTCGGCGAAGCCGACGTGAGCATCAAGTCCATGTGGCAGGAGGGCGAAGGGGATGGGGCCATGTTGCTCATCATCACCCACCGCGCTCCGGAAGCGCAGCAACGCACGGCGGTCGAGGCGATCCGCGGGCTCGACGTGGTTCGGGCGGTCGCCGCGACGATCCGCGTCGAGAGCGATGCGCCGTGACGTGTACCTGGCGTCACCGGCTGATCCGGTCTTGCGTCACGCGTTTTCCCAGGTAAGATTCGTAGACCGTTCCCAAACCCTGCGGCGTACGCGCGTGTGCGGATACCGTCGCATCGGGTCACCACCGAGGCCACCACAGAGCAGGTCCGGCCAGGGAGGGAACGCTCTCAGCATCGGAGCCGTTTTGCGCTCCTGATCACCAAGTGCCGAAAGGGGCGCCAGCCAACATGACGACACGGGCCAAGCTTCACGAATTGGGCCTCGCCAAGCTCCGTGCCATGGCCAGCGAGGTGGATGTCGAGCACGAGGGTCTCCAGAAGTCGAAGCTCATCGCCGCGATTATGGAGTCCGAGAAGTTCGACCCCTCGATGCTGCCCGAGACCGCCGACGAGTCGCCGAACGGTGAACCTGGCGCAGACGCTGCCGAGGAAGGTGCCTCGGCCGAGGGCGAAGAGAAGACGGAAACCGCGGCAGACGGCGAGGCCGAAGCGAAGCCTCGCCAGCAGGGCGACCGCCAGCAGGGCGACCGTCAGCAGGGCGACCGTCAGCAGGGCGACCGTCAGCAGGGCGACCGTCAGCAGGGTGGCGGCCAGCAAGGCGCACGGCGGCGGCGGCGAGGTCGTGGTCGCAGCCCGCAAGAGCCGATCGACGAGTCCGAACTCGAGGTGCGCGAGGGGATCCTCGACATTCTTCCCGAGGGCTACGGGTTCCTCCGCTGCACCGGCTACCTGCCGGGCGAGAAGGACGCCTACGTCTCGGCGAATCACGTGCGCAAGAACCGGCTGCGCAAGGGCGACATCTGCACCGGTCCCGTGCGCCCGGCTCGGGCGCAGGAGAAGTTTCCCGCCCTGGTGCGGGTCGTCACCGTCAACGGCATCGACCCCGAAGAGGCGAAGAAGCGGGTGCGGTTCGCCGATCTCACGCCGCTGTTCCCCGACGAGCGGCTGCGACTCGAGGTGGACGGGCAGGCCAACCACATCCTCCCGCGCATCGTCGACATCATCGCCCCGATCGGCAAGGGACAACGTGGGCTGATCGTCTCACCGCCCAAGGCCGGCAAGACCACCGTGTTGAAGGAGATCGCCAACTCGATCACGGCGAACAACCCCGAGTGCCATCTCATGGTCGTTCTCGTCGACGAGCGCCCGGAAGAAGTCACCGACATGCAGCGCTCCGTGAAGGGCGAGGTGATCTACTCGACCTTCGACCGGCCGGCCGACGAGCACACCCAGGTGTCGGAGCTGGCCATCGAGCGGGCCAAGCGCCTCGTCGAGGTGGGCACCGACGTCGTCATCCTTCTCGATTCCATCACTCGCCTTGCACGGGCCCACAACCTGGCCACTCCGGCCAGCGGCCGTATTCTCTCCGGTGGTGTCGATTCGACGGCGCTGTACCCGCCCAAGCGGTTCTTCGGTGCGGCCCGCAACATCGAAGAGGGCGGCAGCCTCACCATCCTCGGCACGGCGCTGGTCGAGACCGGCTCGCGAATGGATGAGGTCATCTTCGAGGAGTTCAAGGGCACCGGGAACATGGAGCTGCGTCTCGATCGCAAGCTCGCGGACAAGCGCATCTACCCGGCGATCGACATCGAAGCCAGCGGCACTCGCCGCGAAGAGCTGCTGTTCCACAAGGACGAGTTGGTCGAGGTCTGGAAGCTGCGGCGGGTCCTGCTCGCCCTCGAGTCGGGCGCTGCGCTCGAGCTGCTCATCGACCGCCTCAAGAGCACCAAGTCCAACGCAGAGTTCCTGGCAAGCGTCGCCAAGAGCGGCAAATAGCCACGCGGCTGCGTCGACTACAGTTTCCGGCCGATCAGGAGAGACACGTGAAACGAGATCTGCACCCCGAATACCGGCTCGTCGTGTTCCAGGACACGTCATCGGACCTCCGTTTCCTGACGCGGTCGACCATCCGCAGTCAGGAGACCACCGAGTGGGAGGACGGCGAGACGTACCCGCTGGCCAAGGTCGAGATCTCGAGTGCCAGCCATCCCTTCTACACCGGCAAGCAGATCCTGGTGGACTCGGGAGGCCGCGTGGAGCGCTTCCGGCGCCGGTACGCAAAGGTTGGCGTGGACACCGCGAAGAAGGCGCCCGACGCCGCCGACGCCGAGGCGTGAGCGCCGCGTCGGTTCCCACCTTCGGAAGCCCGGGTCCCGCGATGAGTGCAGGAGGCCGGGTGTCGAACCTGGACGACTCCGCAGCGTCTGTGAGGCCGCGATGAGCAGGCCACCCGGAGCTGCCGTTGGCGGCCAGGCCGTCCTCGAGGGCGTCATGATGCGAGCCCCGAACCGCTGGGCAGTCGCCGTCCGGCGCCCCGACGGCGTCATCGAGGCCATTGCCCACGAGTTGCCCCGGCTGGCATCTCGTTCCCGGGCGGCTCGGATTCCGTTCCTGCGGGGCGTGATGGTCCTCGTGGAGTCCCTGAGTCTCGGGTTCCGTGCCTTGTCGTGGTCGGCCCAGAAGTCGGGCGAGGAGGAGGAAGAGCTCACTCGGCCGCAGGTCATCGGCACCATGGTGTTCGCGGTGGTCTTCGCCCTGGTCTTGTTCGTCGGCGCCCCCGTGTTCGCCGCGGACTTCCTCAAGCGGTACGTGAACGATTCGTCGTTCGGTTTCGTCGTGCTCGACGGGCTGATCCGCATCCTGCTGATCGTCGGCTACATCTGGGCCATCTCCCGGGCGAAGGAGATTCAGCGCGTCTTCGAGTACCACGGCGCCGAGCACATGACGATCCACGCCTACGAGAACGACGATCCGCTGACGCTCGAGGCGATCGGGCGATACAGCCCCCGGCATCCCCGCTGCGGGACTTCCTTCATCATCATCGTCGCGATCGTGGCCTTCTTCGTGTTCCTGGTGCTCGCCCCACTGGCCTTCGTCTGGCAGGTCGTCGCCCGGGTCGTGATGATTCCGATCATCGCCGGAGCCTCGTATGAGGTGCTGAAGGCGGCCGCTGGGAAATCGTGGCTGGCGTGGGCGAGCAAGCCCGGCATGTGGCTCCAGGCGATCACGACGAAGCAACCCGACGACGGGCAGATCGAGGTGGCCGTAGCCAGCCTGCTCGCTGCGCTGACCGACGAGGAGCGGAGCGAGGTCGAGGCTCGGGGCCCGGTGGCGGAGGGGGCGCTCTCGGTCGAGTACGACGCAGAGTCTTTGTGATGGAACCCGGGCTCCGCAGCAAGCTTGACGAGCTGCGCGAGGCGTACGAAGCGACACTTCGCCAACTCGCCGATCCCGCGATCCTCGCCGACCAGGCGAAGTACCGGGACGTGTCCATCCGCCACAGTGAGTTGAAGCAGGTCGTCGACGCATACGAGCGGTACGACGCGGCGCTGGCGGAGGCGGCCGAAGCGGAGCAGCTGGCAGCGCTCGAGACCGATCTCGAGACGCGCGAGTACTTCGAGATGATTGGCAAGGAGCAGCGCAAGGAGCTGGAGCGCCTCGATGCCGAGTTGCGCCGCATGCTCGTGCCGAGGGACCCCAACGACGAGAAGGACGTGATCGTCGAGATTCGCTCGGCGGCCGGGGGAGAGGAAGCGGCGCTGTGGGCGGCCGATCTCTATCGGATGTACGCCCGATTCGCCGAGCGACGAGGGTGGACCGTCGAGGCCATGGACACCTCGCTCACCGACGGGGGCGGCTTGAACAAGGCCACGTTCGCCGTCAAGGGCAGGGGGGCCTATTCGCGGTTCAAGTTCGAGGCAGGACCGCATCGAGTTCAACGGGTGCCCAAGACAGAGTCCCAGGGCAGGATCCACACGTCCATCGCCACGGTGGCCGTGTTGCCCGAGGCGGAAGATGTCGAGGTGGAGATCAACGACAACGACCTCGAGATCGAGACGTTCCGGTCGACAGGTCCCGGTGGGCAGTCCGTCAACACGACCGATTCGGCGGTGCGCATCAAGCACATACCGACCGGCATCGTCGTGTCGTGCCAGGACGAGAAGTCGCAGCTCCAGAACAAGCTGAAGGCAATGCGCGTGCTCCGCGCCCGGCTCTACCAGCAGCAACTCCAAGAGCAGCTCGGGGAACGGGCGACGGCGCGGAAGTCGCAAGTGGGCACCGGGGAGCGCGCGGAGAAGATCCGCACGTACAACTTCAAGGAGAACCGCGTAACGGACCACCGCATCGGCGTCACGCTCCACGCGCTCGCCGACATCCTCGACGGGGACCTCGACACCTTCCACGACGGCCTGATCGCCCAGGAGGCGACGGAGCGGCTCGCCGAGGCCCAATGAGGAGCGGAGCGGCGACGGTTGCCGCGTCGACCTTGCTCGCAGCCGCAGCGGACCTGCCCCGGCACGAAGCGGAGCGCCTGTTGGTCGTCGCCACCGGAGTGGGGCGGGCCGTGCTGGCCGCCGACCCGGACGTGCCGGCGGATGCCGCGAATCGATTCGAGGCGCTTCTGCGGCGCCGGCGGAGTGGAGAGCCGCTTCAGTACCTCGAGGGCACGGTTCAGTTCGGGCCGATCGAGCTCCTGACCGACGGGCGTGCCTTGATTCCGCGGCCGGAGACCGAGCAGCTCTGGGAGTTGGTCGTCGGTGAGTACGGTGGCGTGCCCGGGATCGTGGTCGACCTCTGCACGGGCAGCGGCAATCTGGCCCTGGCGTGCAAGCACCGCTGGCGGAGCGCCCGGGTGCTCGCCACCGACGCGTCGGCCGATGCGCTGTCGCTCGCAGTCGAGAACGGAAGGTTCACCGGGCTCGACGTCGACTTCCTGCACGGGGATCTGTTCGATCCTCTGCCGGCAACGATCGCAGGCGCCGTCGACATCCTGGTGGCCAACCCGCCGTATCTGGCCGCTGCCGAGCTCGCTTTGCTGCCCGCCGAGGTGCGCGATCACGAACCGCACGCCGCCCTCGTGTCGGGGCCGCAGGGCGATGAGGTGCTGGGCCGGATCGCCGCCGAAGCTTCCTGCTGGGTGCGCCCCGGCGGGCTCATCGCGTGTGAGATCTCCGAGTTCCATCCCGAACGGGTGCAGGACCTGTTCGCACCCTTCGCGGCAACCGTTCGCTGCGACCTCGCCGGCCGGCCACGTTTCGTGATCGCGCATGTCTCGGAATAGAGCTAGCTTGAAGTGAAGCCGCTACTCGCACGAGGTGATCGATGAGCATCGCAGAGGCCTTGGCAGCGCTCCGGCGAGGTGAGATCGTCGGCGTGCCGACCGACACGCTCTACGGCCTGGCGGCAGATCCATTTCGTCAAGACGCCCTTGACGCGATCTTCGACTTGAAGGGCCGCAGCGGCGACAAGCCGCTGGCGATCCTGGTCGCGTCGGTCGAGCAAGGAATGCGGCTGGCGTCGTTCTCGGATCGGGCGCTCGAACTCGCCGAGCGGCACTGGCCCGGGGCGCTCACGCTCGTGGTGCCGCGGCTGGCGACCGCTCCGGAGTGGCTCGGCCATCGCGGCCGGCGCACCGTCGGCCTGCGCTGTCCGGATCACCCGGTGGCGCTGGAGCTCCTCGAGGCCGCCGGGCCCTTGGCGGTGACGTCGGCGAACCTCAGTGGTCACGAGGCGGTGCTCGACGAGGTCGAAGCGCGGGATCTGTTCGGCGACGCCGTTGCGGTCTACCTCGAAGGCCGGGCGCCGGGCGGCCAAGCCAGCACCATCATCGACCTCACCGAGCCCGACCCGCTGACGCTCCGGGAAGGCCCGATCTCCAGCGCCTGAGCAACGGCCCCGACGCACCGAGATTCCGCCCTTGGCGGCGGGGGCCGATGCCGACCATGTGCTGGGCGAACGAGTCCTGTTGCCTCCGGCGTGTTGGCCAGGCGCTACTCTCCGCGCGGTCAGACCTCGGAGGCCCTCTTGACCGACATGCGTCCCCTCGAAGACGTCGACCCGGCGCTTGCGTCGCTCATCTCCCGCGAGGCCGAGCGCCAGCGCTCCAACATCCAGCTCATCGCATCCGAGAACCTCGTCGGGTACGCCATGATGCAGGCGTCCGGCTCGGTGCTCACGAACAAGTACTCCGAGGGCTACCCGAACCGGCGCTACTACGAGGGCTGCGCCGTCGTCGACGAGGTCGAGCAGCTCGCCATCGACCGGGCCAAGTCCCTCTTCGGCGCCGAGCACGCCAACGTCCAGGCCCACAGCGGGTCCCAGGCCAACATGGCCACCTACCTGGCGCTGCTCGACCCCGGCGACACCATCTTGGGCATGCGCCTCGATCAGGGCGGGCACCTCACGCACGGCTCTCCGGTCAACTTCTCCGGCAAGCTCTACAACGTCGTCGCCTACGGTCTCGACCCCGAGACCGAGTTGATCGACTTCGACGAGGTGCGCCGTCTCGCCCTCGAGCACCGGCCGAAGATGATCGTTGCCGGCTACTCGTCGTATTCGCGACTCATCGACTGGAGCCTCTTCCGCGAGATCGCCGACGAGGTCGGTGCGGTCTACGTGGTCGATGCCGCCCACATCATCGGGCTGATCGCCGGCGGCGCCCACCCCAATCCGGTGCCCCATGCCGACATCGTGACGGCGACGACGCACAAAGCCCTGCGCGGTCCCCGCGGCGGGCTCATCCTGTCGCGGGGCGAGTACGCCTCGGCCATCGACAAGGCCGTCTTCCCGATGGGCCAGGGCGGCGCGATCAACAACCAGATCGGCGCCAAGGCCCTTTGCTTCGAGATGGCGAGCCGCCCAGACTTCGCCGAGTACGCCCACCAGATCGTGCGCAACGCCTCGGCGCTGGCCGCCACGATGGCCGGCGCCGGCGCTCGTATCGTGAGCGGTGGCACGGACAACCACATGTTCCTCGTCGACCTCCGGTCGATCGACGAAGACCTGACCGGGAAGGCGGCGGCCCGTAGGCTCGACGAGGCGGGCATCACGTTGAACTTCAACGCGATTCCGTTCGATCCCCGCAAGCCGTTCATCGCCAGCGGGCTGCGGATCGGGACCCCGTCGGTGACGACGACGGGCATGAGGGAGCCGGAGATGGAGCGCCTCGGTGCACTGATGATGGCGATCCTCCATGAGAGCGACGAGACCGCGCTGAAGGAGCTGGCCGGCGACGTCGCCGAGCTGTCGGCCGAGTTCCCGGGGTACCCGGCGGGGTTCTCCGGACACGTCTAGCCGAGGCTGGGGGCAGGCTCTCGCCCGTCACGTCTGCGCTCTTCGGCACCGGGCGCGAGTCCACCTGCGCTGGTGGCTCGGCGCGTGACGTGGCCGTGAGGGGAGTCTACGGTGGCCGACTGTGAAACCCCGGCGACGCGCCAATCCCGAGCCCGGCCCGGCTGCGGCTTCGTCGATCTTCCCTGCGAAACAGGGTTGCGAGGAAGCGGTCTGTTGGTGTACGCTGCCGACAGCTTGTGAACGGCTTCACAAGCTGTCGAGGTCGGGATCGTGAATCCCGAGCCGCACCTCAACGACGAAAACGCATCCGACGACTCGGACCGATCGATGACGCACGAATTGACCAAGGCCACCCGGGGGGTTGCCCAGGGCAGCAGCGAGGCGATGGACTTCATCTCCTCGCTGATGGCCGGGCTCCTCGTCGGCTTCGGTCTCGACTGGTGGATCGGCACCCGCCCGCTCTTCATCATCATCGGCATCGTGCTCGGGTTCGTCGCCGGCTTCTACAAGCTGTGGGCGGCCTCGGCGGTGCTCGAAGAGCAGGCAGAGGAGCGGCGCCGTGGCTGATCGTCCCGACGAGCTCTCGCGGTTCGAGCCCATCCCGCAGCGCACCGACGTGGAGGCCGTGCTCGGCCGTCACACGGCGATGCGAGCGGTGTGGGTCGCCCCGGTTCTCGTGGCCGTGTTCTGGGTCGCGCGGGGTTGGGAAGGAGCCCTCGCCGCCGCGATCGGCGTCGTCATCGTGGCCGGCAACTTCTGGCTCTCAGGCATCGTGCTGTCTCGATCTGCGCGTATCTCGTTGAGTCTGTATCATGCCGCCGCCCTGTTCGGATTCTTCCTCCGCCTTGGCCTCATCATGGCAACGATGTTTGCCGTCGCGGCGGTGTTCGAGATCGACAGGGTGGCCTTGGGTATCTCAGCGATCGTGGGATATCTGGTCCTCTTGAGTTGGGAAGCGCTGGCTGTAGCCAGAGGTGCCGAAAGGGAGTTGGAGTGGAACAGCTGATCCTCGCTGCGTCCGAGTGTGATGCCGAGAACGAAATCATCTGCGTTCCCGAGAGCGTGAACCTGCTCTTCGAGCTCCCGTTCCTCGGGTTCTGGAACCGGACGATGACCCTCGCGGTCGTGGCGGCGTTGATCGTGATCGGGATCCTCTACTTCGGGATCATCCGGCACAAGGCGCGGCTGGTGCCCAGCAAGTTCGGCGCCTTTGTCGAGACCCTCGTCCGTTTCGTGAGGGACGAGATCTCCATCGGCATCATCGGCCCCGAGCACGGCTTGAAGTACTTCCCGTGGCTGCTCTCGGTGTTCCTCTTCGTCCTGGTGAGCAACCTCTTCGAGATCACTCCGTTCATCCACTTCCCGCTCTCCTCGCGGATGTGGGTGGTGCCGGCGACGCTCGCCATCTTGACCTGGATCATCTTCGTGGCGTCGGGATTCCGTCATCAGGGCTGGCACTACGTGCGCGACATCGCATGGCCGCCGGGTGTCCCTGCCGCGCTGAAGCCCCTCGTCGGCGTGATCGAACTGGTCTCGACGTTCATCGTGCGGCCGTTCTCGCTGGCCGTCCGGCTCTTCGCCAACCTGGTGGCCGGGCACGTGATGCTGACGCTGCTCCTGGTCTCCGGGTGGGTGTTCATCACCGCCCAGGGCGGACTCGCCAAGGTTCCCATCGGCTTCGCCTGGTTCCTGCTCGGGATCGCGATCTTCTTCTTCGAGCTCATCGTCGCGATCCTGCAGGCCTACATCTTCACGCTTCTCTCGGCCGTGTACGTGCAAACGTCCGTGCACGCCGAGCACTGATCTCACCAAGTCGGTAACGAGAAAGGAAACACCGGATGGAAGCACTCTTCGCAGTGCAAGCGATCCTCGCCCAGCTCGAGGGAGACATCAGCGGTTCGCTGGCCCTCGTCGGGTATGGACTCGCCGCCATCGGCCCGGGTGTCGGCATCGGCATCGTTGCCGGCAACGCCGTGCAAGCGATGGCTCGTCAGCCCGAGGCAGCTGGCATGGTGCGCACGACGATGTTCCTGGGTATCGCCTTCACCGAGGCACTCGCCCTCATCGGGTTCGTGCTCTTCTTCCTGTCCTAAGGAGCGCGGATGCTGCACCAGTTGGCAACGGTCGTTCTGGCGGCCGAAGGCGGCGAAGAGACGTCGGGCGTCGACCTGCTCCTGCCAACGGACCTCAATGAGGTCTGGGCGGGTTTGGTCGCCTTCGCCGTCGTCTTCTTCGTCATCTGGAAGTTCGCCGTGCCGGCCCTCAACGAGATGCTGGCCAACCGGCAACAGGCCGTCAAGAGCGAGTTGGAAGAGGCCGAGAAGGCAAAAGCCGAGGCGGCAACGCTGCTCGACGACTACAACAAGATGAAGCGCGGCGCCGTCGACGAGGCGAACCAGCTCGTCGAGTCGGCTCGACAGTCGGCCGAGAGCGTGCGCGAGGACATCATCGCCAAGGCGAACGCCGACGCCGAGGAGATCCTCACGAAGGCTCGCGTCGAGGCGCAGTCGGAGAAGGAGCGGGCGCTGCAGGAGGCGCGTGCCGACGTCGCCGCTCTCTCCCTCGACCTCGCCGAGAAGGTGGTGGCCGGCAGCCTCGATCGCGACGCCCAGCGCGGGCTGGTCGAGTCCTACCTCAACGAGCTGGACGGGATGGGATAGCGCATGTCCGACGCCGACCGCATCAAGGGGTTCGCCACCGGCCTGTTCGAGATCGCCCGCGGCGCGGGTGAGCTCGATCGGGTCGAGTCCGAGCTGTACCGGGTGGCGCGCACGCTCGAGGGCAACGAGGAGCTGCGCAACACCCTCGGTGATGCGGCAATCCCGAACGAGCGCAAGAAGGGCATCGTGTCCGATCTGCTGTCGGAGCGGGCTTCCGCGCTGACGGTGGCTGCCGTCGACTTCGTCGTCGCTGCCGGCCGGGCGCGGGACCTCCCCAAGATCGCCGAC
Source organism: Acidimicrobiia bacterium (assembly GCA_041557775.1). GTDB lineage: Bacteria > Actinomycetota > Acidimicrobiia > Spongiisociales > UBA5794 > DATHZQ01. The sequence goes on from JBFFFX010000004.1 coordinate 16,525, forward strand.
GGGATGGCGGCCGCCGCGGCCGCCGCACGGTCTCGGGAGGTCGCCGAGGTGCGTTCGGCCATCGAACTGGATGACGACACGGTGCGCCGGCTCGAGGAATCGCTGGGCCGGGCCACCGGCAAGCAAGTGGAAGTGAAGGTCGTGGTTGACCCCAGCGTCGTGGGCGGCATCGTCGCCCGGGTGGGTGACACCGTCATCGACGGCTCGGTGCGCAGCCGCCTGGATTCGCTCCGGGACGCGCTTCGGGCGGGTTGATCCGAGGAGGACGAAGCAGAACATGGCAGAGCTGACCATCAGGGCTGAAGACATCACCGCCGCCCTCCGGTCGAACCTCGAGGGCTGGAGCCCTGAGGTGTCCCGGGAGACGGTGGGCTACGTCAAGGCCATCGCCGACGGTGTGGCCCGCGTCGAGGGTCTGCCCAACGTCATGGCGTCCGAGCTCCTCGAGTTCCCGGGCGGCCTCATCGGCGTGACGTTGAACGTCGACGAGGAGGACCTCGGCGTCGTGCTCATGGGCGACGCCTCGCACATCGAGGAGGGCGCCCCGGTCAAACAGACGGGCAACGTGCTCTCCGTGCCGGTGGGCGATGCGCTGCTGGGCAGGGTCGTCGACCCGCTCGGCAACCCCATCGACGGCAAGGGACCGATCAACGCCACCGAGCGCCGCCTCCTCGAGACCCAGGCGCCGTCGGTGGTGCAGCGCCAGCCGGTGAGCGAGCCGCTCCAGACGGGCATCAAGACGATCGACGCCATGACGCCGATTGGCCGCGGGCAGCGGCAGCTGATCATCGGCGACCGGCAGACCGGCAAGACCGCGATCGTGGTCGACACGATCATCAACCAGCGGGACGAGGACGTGAAGTGCGTCTACGTCGCCATCGGCCAGAAGTCGTCGACGGTCGCCGAGGTCGTCGACGCCCTCGAGCAGGCCGGCGCCATGGAATACACGGTGGTTGTCAACGCCCCGGCCTCCTCCGCCGCCGCCCTCCAGATGTACGCGCCGTACGCCGGCTCGGCGATCGGGCAGTACTGGATGTACAAGGGTGAGCACGCCCTGGTCATCTTCGACGATCTCTCCAAGCAGGCGGTTGCCTACCGCGAGATCTCGCTGCTGCTGCGGCGTCCCCCGGGCCGCGAGGCCTACCCGGGTGACGTCTTCTATCTGCACAGCCGGCTTCTCGAGCGCTGCGCCAAGCTGTCCGACGAATTGGGCGGCGGCTCCCTGACCGGTCTGCCCATCGTCGAGACGAAGGCCAACGACGTTTCGGCGTACATTCCGACGAATGTCATCTCGATCACCGACGGGCAGATCTTCCTCGAGACGGATCTGTTCTTCTCCGGGATCCGGCCGGCGATGAACGCCGGTATCTCCGTGTCCCGGGTGGGCGGCGCCGCTCAGGTATCGGGCATGAAGAAGGTCGCCGGTCCGCTGCGGCTCAATCTGGCGCAGTACCGCGAGCTGGAGGCGTTCGCCGAGTTCGGTTCCGAGCTCGATGCGGCGTCGCTGGCGCAGCTCGAGCGGGGCCGCCGGGTGGTCGAGGTCCTGAAGCAGGGCCAGTTCCAGCCGGTGCCGGTCGAGGAGCAGATCCTCGCCATCTACGCCGTGACCAACGGTCTGATGGACGACGTGCCGGTGGAGGAGATCTCGCGGTTCGAGAGTGAGCTGCGGGCCTACTTCCGCACCCGGCGCAGCGAAGTCCTCCAGGGAATGCGCGCCACGGGTGGGCTCCCGGAGGGGGATGCGCTCGACGAGGGGATCGCCGCTTTCAAAGAGACGCTCGACTTCGGCGACGAAGGCTGAGAGTGAGCCATGGCCTCCGCTGAGCTTCGCGACACCAGGCGACGGATCAAGTCCGTCCAGGCAACGATGAAGATCACGCGCGCCATGGAGCTGATCGCCGCGTCCCGCATCCCGAAGGCACAGGCGAGGGTGACCGCGTCGAAGCCGTACACGGGGAAGCTCATCGAGGTCATCCGCAACGTCGGCGCCGCCTCCGCCGGAGCGAGCCACCTGCTGCTCGAGAAGCGCGAGGTCAAGACCGTCGGCGTGCTGCTGGTGTCCGCGGATCGCGGTCTCGCCGGGGCGTACGCCTCGTCGATCATCCGGCTGGCCGAGGCGGCGATCATCGAGCACCGCAAGGCGGGGCACGAGGTGCGGCTGTTCGTGGTCGGCAAGAAGGCGCAGGCCTACTTCGACTACCGCGGCTATCACATCGAGCAGGCGTTCCTGGGCGTCACCGACACGCCGGGCTACGCGGATGCCCGCGCCATCGCCAACATCGTCATGGATGCGTACGCCGACGGCCGGGTCGACGCCGTCGAGGCGTTCTACACCCGCTACGACTCGGCGCTCACGCAGACCCCGCTGTCGTTCGGCCTGCTTCCCGTCGAGCCCCCGGCCGCCGGCGAGGCGGGCGAGGCCAAGTCGGTCGACTACAGCTACGAGCCGTCGCCGGAGGACATCCTGAGCCGGCTCTTGCCCCGGTACGTCGAGGCCATCGTCTTCAACATGCTGCTGGAGAGCTCGGCATCCGAGCACTCCGCGCGGCGCAGGGCGATGAAGGCCGCGACCGACAACGCCGAGGAGCTCATCCGGGTCCTCACCAATGTCGCCAACCGCGCCCGCCAGGCCGAGATCACCACGGAGATCTCGGAGATCGTCGGCGGCGCCGAAGCACTCAGTCAGTAACCGCCAACCACTTCAAACAGGGAAACAAGGAGCAACACGTGGCAGAAGCGCAGAGCGTTGGACGCATCGCCAAGGTCGCCGGCCCGGTGGTGGATGTGGAGTTCTCGCCCGAGGGCATGCCGGGGCTCACACACGCCCTGGAGATCGAGTTCGAGCTCGGCGGCGAGAAGAAGTCCGTCGTCGCCGAGGTGGCACAGCACCTGGGCGGCAGCAAGGTGCGGGCGGTGGCCATGGCCCCAACCGACGGCCTGGTTCGCGGCGCCCCCGTGCGCAACACCGGATCGCCGATCTCGGTGCCGGTCGGTGACCAGACCCTGGGTCACATCTTCAACGTCTGGGGCGACTCCCTGGATGAGCCCGAAGCCCAGTTCGGCGAGCGGTGGCCGATCCACCGCCAGCCCCCGGCGTTCGAGGACGTGGCGCCGACCAAGCAGATGTTCGAGACCGGCATCAAGGTCATCGACCTGCTGTCTCCGTACCTGGAAGGCGGCAAGATCGGCCTGTTCGGCGGCGCCGGCGTCGGCAAGACGGTGCTCATCCAGGAGATGATCAACCGGGTCGCCACCCAGCACGGCGGCGTCTCCGTGTTCGCCGGCGTCGGCGAGCGCACCCGGGAGGGCAACGACCTCTTCCTCGAGATGACCGAGTCGGGCGTCATCGACAAGGCCGCCCTCGTGTTCGGGCAGATGGACGAGCCCCCAGGCGTGCGGCTTCGCGTGGCCCTCTCGGCACTCACGATGGCCGAGTACTTCCGCGACGTGCAGCGCCAGGACGTGCTGCTGTTCATCGACAACATCTTCCGCTTCACCCAGGCGGGCTCCGAGGTCTCCACCCTGCTGGGCCGGATGCCGTCCGCGGTGGGCTACCAGCCGACACTGGCCGGCGAGATGGGCTTCCTGCAGGAGCGGATCACGTCGCTGAAGGGACGGTCGATCACGTCGATGCAGGCCATCTACGTGCCGGCCGACGACATCACCGATCCGGCGCCGCACACCGCGTTCGCCCACCTCGACGCCACGACGGTATTGAGCCGCCCGCTCACCGCGCTGGGCATCTACCCGGCGGTGGATCCCCTCGACTCGACGAGCCGGGCCCTCGACCCGCAGATCGTCGGCGACGAGCACTACGGGGTGGCGACGCAGGTCCAGCAGGTGCTGCAGCGCTACAAGGACCTCCAGGACATCATCGCCATTCTGGGTATCGACGAGCTGTCCGAAGAGGACAAGCTCATCGTCTCCCGCGCCCGCCGCATCCAGCGCTTCCTGTCACAGCCGATGTTCGTGGCGAAGGCGTTCACCGGGCAGGACGGCGTGTTCACGCCCCTCGACGAGACCATCGCCTCGTTCAAGGCCGTGCTCGAGGGCGAGCTCGACCATCTCCCGGAGCAGGCCTTCTACATGGTCGGCGGCGCCGACGAGGCCATCGCCAAGGCGGCCGAGCTGGAGAAGACAGGGGTCTAGGCGATGGCCAAGGAGTTCCAGGTCGACATCGTCTCTCCCGAGGGCCTCGCCTGGTCCGGGACCGCGGAGTTCGTGGTCGCCCGTACCCCGGAAGGCGAGATCGGGATCATGGCCGACCACGAGCCGGTCATGGCGGCGCTCGTCCAGGGTGTCGTCTCGGTGGACACGCCCCAGGGGCGCACGTCGGTCGACGTCGAGAGCGGCTTCCTCCAGGTCCTCGCCAACCAGGTCACCCTGATCACCGACCGGGCGGTCATCTCCGAGGAGTGACGACCTTCCCCCGCGTGCGGGGGAAGGTGCCTCCAGCGGGCGGAGGACGCCGGCGATCGGAGGTCGAAGCAGGGTTTGAACGAGTCGATCGGTCGGCCGGCTGCCGCGAACCCACGGAGACGCGCAGAGGCAAGAGCGACGGAATCGCTCGTGCCTCCCCAGGCGCTCCAGGTCCCCGCCCGGCGTCGAATTCAGCCGGCCGCAGTCGCCGACCGGCACTCGGCAAGACCGTCCCAGGGAATCCGGGCATCGAGATACCCGCCGTGATGGGAGCTCTCCGCGAGCCAGATCTGGTTTCCGTGCTCGTTTCCGAGCGTCGCCGGTCCGGTCGAGGCGAACACCCGCGTCGCGCCCGGGGCCAGCAGATACACGAAGGCGTTCGCAAGGCGCCACGCGTCATCCCCGCCGTAGGTGCGATCGCCCTGCTTGCGCAGGTAGACGTGCGTCACGTTGGGGATGCAGATCGTCATCTCGGCCAGCCGATCGGCCGCCGTCTCCGGCGTCTTTCCGCCGAACAGGCCGGCGCCGGGGCCGATCGAGTAGGTCACGGTGGTGCCCTCTTCGAAGTCGTCGAAGCCCGCCACGTTCAGTGCGAACTCGCGCCCGCCGACGGTTCCAACCACGCCCAGGTAGAGATGGTCGTTCGTGCCGTGCCACGAGAAGTCGTCGGTTCTCAGTGACACGAAGATGCCGTTGATAGTGCTCATGTCGTCACGTCCTCCGCACAAGCTCGGCTCGGGCCGTTCCCGAGCGTCGTGTGAAGGGGGCGTCAGAATGCAGGTGCGTGATACATCCTGATCGGGGGAATGCTCACCCCTCGCCCATCGACTCGGCGAAGCGCTCGACCTGGGCGGGGAGGCCGTTGCCTACCGCCTCGGAGACGACCGGGAAGAACAGTGTCGAGAGCATCCCGCGGGACACGACCTTCATGGTGACGTCGATCTGCGTGACGCGATCGCCGTTGCTGCTCAACACCGTCACCAGTGACCCGGTGACCTCACCGGCGTCGAGCGCCAGCTCCATGCGCGTCGGCTCCTCCGCGGCTGTGACCTTGGCCGAGCCGTTGTACGTGGTGGGTCCCACCGTCGTCTTCCACTTGTACGAGCGCAGCCGGTCC
>JBFFFX010000005.1:0-20790 GCA_041557775.1 Acidimicrobiia bacterium
AACGCCGCCTCAATGGCCGCCCGTTGTTCGTCGGCGACCGGAGCCATGTGTACGACCAACTGCGCGATCGCGGCTGGAGCGTTCGCAGGATCGCGACGACGTTCGCCGCAGCGCAGGGTGCGGTCGCCGCGATCGTCATCGGCGTCGACGAGTTGCTGGCTCCGCTCCCCGCTTTGCTCGTGCTCGGCGCCGTCTTCGCTTTGACGGTGCTGGCCCTGGGACGAGCCGGATTCCTCAGGGTCGACGCGGCGGCCTGACCGGCCGGCGTCAGCTCTTGCCGGCCGGTGCGCCGATCAGGAGGGCGTCGATGCCCGCATAGTGCTTGTCTTCGCGGGCCGGCTCGACGTCGTCCGCGGGGTCGGCCGGGCCGAAGCCGAGGCCGACGATCAAGGCCAGCAGGAAGGGCATGATCATCGAGCGCTCGCGCGCCATGAGGCCGAGGTTGAGGAACGCGGAGAAGGCGAGAATGAAACCGATCGTGAAGATGAAGCAGAACAGCAGGTAGGGGTCGCGGCGCATCTTGACGCCGCGGCGCAACATCGCCGGCAGCCGCCACACCAGAATCACGAGCAAGAGCAGGCCCTCGAACGAACTCGCAAGGGCCGGAGGGTTGTGCGCCTCGTAGGGAAGCGGGCGGAAGAGCACGCGCACCGCGACCTCGGGGAACTGGGCGGGGCTGGTGATGAAACCACCGCTCACCGAGGAACCGCCCTTGTTGGTCTGTTGCTCGACACCGTCGATGACGTTGTTGACCTGGTTGAGCGCGGTCGGATCGTCGAGTGAGATCCCGAAGTCGGCGGCGGCGACGAGGAGCACCGCCATGGCCATCGCCCCCACCAGGCCGAGCAGGACGATCCGTTTCGCCGGGAACTCGGCGACGCCGCCACGTTTGGCGAGGAAGAGCGCTCCGGCAACTCCGGCGACCTGCATCGCGGCGATGTGCGGGCGGATCACGCCCGAGATGATGAGACCGATGGCGATGATCGGCAGTGAGTTCAGCGCGCCATCATTCAACAGCTTGGAAACGCCGTAGGCAGCTATGCCCAGGCCGAGCACCATCACGGATTCCTTGCCAATGCTCGACGGCCAGTACACCACGGTCGGCACGAAGAACACCGCCAACGCGTAGAGCTTCAACCGCCGAGTTGCGACCGAGCGGCGGAATGCTGCATAGAGGTACATCTGGCCAAAGAATGCGATGGTGGCGAAGAGGAAGAAGCCGCCGAGGAAGTTTGGTGTGTACGGCACGTAGACCAGACCGGCCACGGCTTCCATGGCCTCCGTCCTGAGCGCCAGCGGTGGGGCTTCGAAACCGCGCCACAACGCCGAGTACTCGATGCCGCGGGCGTGATAGCCCACGGCGTCGCCGGAACCCCGGTAGTAGTCGACCAAGACCCACCAGCGCACCCAAGAGGCGACGAGCTTCCCCGTGAACCCGGCCATCACCATGGTGGGCAGCCAGGCTCGATCCTCATCGCGGGCGAGCCGTCCTGCGAGGTAGGCGACGGCGGCCGCCATGACGATCGCGACCATGACTGCACTGATGTGCTCCGAGCCCGTGCCGATCGACCAGCCGAGCGCGATGACCAAACCGATGCCGCCCAGGAAGGGCACGATGCCGAGCATCAGAGCAACTCCAGATCGCTCGAGGCCAGATCCCAGTCGTCGAGCGTACTCACGTTGAGCGGCAACGGGCGCAGCGGCTTGGCGACGAGGGTCAGCGTCGTGACCGTTGGGATTGCGAGCATTCCCCTTCTCGTTGCGGCCTTCCTCTCCGGCGACCCCTTCGAGAACCAGCCGGCGACGTAGGCGGCGCGGTTGCGGCGGAGCACGGCAGAGACGGCCCGCGCCGGTCGGGGTCCGAAGACGTCCGACAGCACCAGCTCTCTCCGACCATTGCGGATGTTGGGCCGGACGACCGCAATCGAGTCGCCGGAAGCGATCCCGGCGTAGCGGGCAGTGGGGTGCTGGGCGAATCGCCAGCGCAGGTAGTCGGCCGTGCGCGGCGTCCGCAGTCCGCGCGGGGGTCGGTCGGTGATGCGAAGGTCGGCCACCGGTGACCACGTGGGCAGGTAGTCGGCGATCTCCGGGAGGCGATCGGTCGCGATCCCGCCCCGCAACAAGCCGGCCCCAGGGGCGGCGAGCACCCCGATGTGGCCCACCTCGCACCAGCCCATGGTCAGGTATCCGGCCCCAGACTTCGGGTTCGGGGTGTTGAAGACCACGTCGATCCCCGCAGCTTCGGCGTGTTCGAGGGCCGCGACGGTGAGTCGTCGGAAGATGCCGCGCCGCTGATACTCGGGGTGGGTCGCCGTATCGACGGCGCGCACGCATCGCAGCTTGGTCCCGTCGGGGGCGGCGAGGTCCCAACGCATGAAAGCTCGCAAGCCGACGATCTTGGCGTCCGCCTCGGCGACGAGCAGGATCGACCGGCCGAACGGGTTGAGGAAATGCTTCCAGGCGAAGAGCTCGGGCGTGCGTCTCAGCAGCGGCGTCTCGCCCAGCGAGGCTCGAAGCAGCTCCAGCACGCCTTCGAGGTCTACGTCGGCGTAGGGGCGGATGGTGACCGTTTGGTCAGCCACCGAGCACGTCCGCGTACGTCGATTCGAGGTTGCGGACCATTGCTTCGAGGCTGTAGTCGCGCTCGATGACTTCGCGGCCGGCCTCGCCGAGGTCGCGTGCGTAGACCTTGTCCTGCAGGAGCCCCTCGATGCCTGCAGCCAGGGCCAGCGGATCGTTCGGCGGGACGAGGACGCCGGTCACATCCGGCTTGACGATCGCCGGCACGCCGCCGACGGCGGTGGCTACCACCGGCCGCGCCAGCGACATTGCTTCGAGTACGGCGACGGGGAGCCCCTCGAAGTCGGATGGGTTGGCAAAGACGTCGGCTGCAGCGACGAATGCCAGTGCATCTTCGCGGCGCCCGAGGAAGGAGAGGTGGTCGCCGACACCGGCGTCCGCGGCGAGCCGTCGCACCCGGGCGAGATCGCCGTCGTTCTTCTCCCCGCCGATCGAAACGACCCGCACGTCGGGACAACTCGGTACGAGGCCTGCGACTGCAGCGACGAGGTTCGCGTGCCCCTTGTGGGGTCGGATGTTGCCGACGTGGACTACCAGCGGTGTTTGTGATCCGATGCCCAGCTCCCTGCGGGCTGCTGCGGCACTGTCGGCGTCGACCTCGACGCTGACCCCGTTGGACACCACGGTGGCCGCGGGGCCCGGATACCCGGCGATCGAGTCGGCAACGGCCTGCGACACAGCGGTCACCGCTCGATTGCGACCGTACGTCCAGCGGTTGGCCCACTGGACCGGCCGGCGGTACGACGTCGCGATGTTGTGCTCGGTGTATACGACGGGCACGCGAGAGGTGAGGCGCACGACGGCGCCCATGGCCGGCAGGTGGGCGTGAACGAGATCGGCGTTCTCCCGTATGTGCCTCTGCAGAGCCATCCACGAGGTTGGGCCCATCCCGCGCTTGGTGCCCACGCACGTGACGGCGACACCCAGTTCGGTCAGTCGTGGCACAAGCTGGTCTTTCCACGGCAACGCGTAGACCACGCGATAGTCGAAGCGGTCTCGGTCCCAGAGGCGGGCGCTCTCTGCGATGAGCATCTCCGCACCGCCGATGCCGAGTCCTTTGATGGCCACGAGGATGCGCGGGCGCGCCATCACGGCACCCCGGGAATCGTGCACACGTTGCTTGCCGATGCGGTCATGGAGGATCGTGTTCCCAACTGGGCGGAAGGCCCGGAAGCTCGCTCCGGCGAAGGTACCACGGGGTCGGGATGGCGGAAATGGCTCGGCCTAGGGCGCTCGACTCAAATCGCCGAGTTGGGGTGGAATTGGCTGTTCGCGAAAGGCTTCCGCTTGTACAGTCGTAGGAGTTGGAGGCCCGGAAGGTGGGCTCTCAAGGTGGGTCTACTAGCCAGGGGCTGTCAGCAGTACGGGGCTTTTCGCCCGCAGAACTGCCGGGTTACGGGGGAATGATGCAACAGGGTCAAGAGCGGGGTTACGTCACCGAGCCATCGTGGCGTATGTCTCTCGCCCAGAATGCCGCCAGGGTCAGGGCTGATGTCAGTTTCGCATTGATTGATGCCTTCATCATCACGATGGCCTACGTGGCCGGGCTCGTTGCCCGGTTCATGGACGGCCTCGGGGTGTCGGCGGATTGGTGGCCGAGCTTCTGGCGGGTCCTGCCGATCATCGTTCTCGTACACCTCATCGCCAACGTCGCCTTCGGAACCTACGGACATGTCTGGGAGTACGCGTCGGTCGCCGAGGCGCTTCGGGTGGGCTTCGCCTCGTCCGCGGCCGGGACGATCATCGTTGCGTCGCTGATCATCGGCAGAGACGCTTTCCAGGTCCAGCAGCCGATCCCCCTCTCGGTGGTGGTCCTTGGCGCGATGTTCACCCTCATCGGGATGGGGGCCACACGGTTCCGGTCGCGCATGTTCAGTTTCAAGCGAATGACTCGCTACGGATCGCCCGTTCGCGCCCTCATCGTGGGGACGGGACGCCCGGCTGCGGTGCTGGCTCGTCAAGCACCCAATCTGGATCCTGCAGCGGAGGTCATTGGCTTCGTAGACATCGGCGGTGGTACGTCGCACCCGCGGCGCCTCGTCGGCTGCCCGGTATGGACCGGCGTTGATCGGGTCCCCGATCTCGTTCGGACCTACCGGGCAGATCAGGTCATCGTTGCCGTCGACGCACCGGAGTCCGTGCTTCGCGAGCTCGTCGACGCCTGCGTCTCGGTCGATGTCGCCCTGCGCATCGTGCCCAACCTCAACGCGCTTCTCAAGGGCCATGCCGCGGACAGCATTCGCAACATCGAGCTGGCCGATTTGCTGCCGCGTGCTGCGGTGCGAACGGACTTGAGTCCGGTGGCGGACATGCTGCGTGGCGGCCGCATTCTCGTGACGGGAGCGGGTGGCAGCATCGGCAGTGAGATCGTCCGTCAGTGCCTCGAGTTCCCGGATACGAATGTGTTCGCCCTCGACAACGACGAGACGCACCTCCACGACGCCGGCACGGCATGGCGTGCGACCGGGGCCGAGCCGATTCACGTCCTCGCCGACATCCGGGACCGCCAGCAGATCGCGAAGGTCTTCGCCGACGTGCGCCCCGACATCGTCTTTCACGCCGCGGCGCACAAGCACGTCCCCATCTTGGAGAACTTCCCGGGCGAAGCGGTCAAGACGAACATCGTGGGCACAGCCAACGTGCTCCAGGTGGTGGAGGAGTTCGGTGTCGATCGCTTCATCCTCATTTCCACGGACAAGGCAGTCGACCCGTCGAGCGTGATGGGAGCGACGAAACGGGTCGCCGAGATGTTGATGCAGTCGACCGCGGCGCGTGCCGTCAACGGAGTGTTCGCCGCGGTCCGATTCGGCAATGTGCTCGGCAGCCGCGGTAGCGTCGTGCCGACATTCATGCGGCAGATCGAGGCCGGCGGTCCGGTCACCGTGACCGATCCTCGGATGAGCCGGTACTTCATGACCGTGCCGGAGGCGGTGCAACTCGTCCTGCAGGCTGCGGCGATCGCCGGTGGGGGTGAGGTGTTCGTGCTCGACATGGGCGAGCCGGTGCGCATCATGGACTTGGCTTCCCGGCTCATCCGGCTGTCCGGCCTGGTGCCGGGACGCGACATCATGATCGACATCGTCGGCGCACGTCCGGGCGAGAAACTCGAGGAGACATTGTCGGACGGTCCGCTGGCGCCGAGCGATCATCCAAAGATCAACAAAGCGACATCCGTCGGCTATCCGGACCCCACCATCTTGGATGATGAGATGCATCATCTCCGAGATCTGGCAAACTCCGGGGATCGCGCAGAGGTGGCGGCCTTGGTACACCGCCTCGCACGCCGCACAGGCGGGCGCGACCTGGACGAGTCCGGAAGCTTGAGGGACGTCGCGACGTGGAACTGAGCACATGGAACTGAGCCGCCTGCGCCGTATGGTGCGGGCCCGGTGGTGGATCGTCGTCGCTATGGCGCTGCTCGGCACCGTTGCCGCGGTCGTCTTCACGAATTACCAGAACGAGGGGATCGCTGAGCGTCATTCCGCAACAGCGGTGATCGAGTTCATCGTCGAGGATGAAGAGACCACCGCGTCGACCGGCGGTAGTGGCCGCAATCAACGCGGCTCCGCCGAATCCAACGCAGCAGCGCCGCTTGTCGAGACCGCTGCGGAAGCGGCTCAGGAAGTCAACGCGACGCTGCTCGAGGAAGTGAATGTTTCCTTGCTCGCGGTTCCCCAGGAGGGCCGGCTCGAGTTCCTCGCGATACAGCCTTCACCCGAAGCGGCCGAGAACATAGTCACCGACATGCGGGACAACTACCTCGCAGTGGACCCGACGCGTGTTGACGTCGACGCTGAGATCGCGGCGCTCGTTGCCGAGGCCACCCAGATCAGGGAGCGACTCGACGAGCTCGAGCCGCCGCCAGAACCGGAACTCGATCCGGTATCGGTCGAGGTCCAGGCGCAGATGGATGTCCTGAGCATCCGCATCGGCGCCGTCACTGGGAACGTTGGAGCGCTGCAAGAGGAGCTGACCGCAGAGCTCGAGAAGGACGAAGGGGATCAAGACGAGGCGCGCATCGCCGAGCTGAACGCCGACCTCCAAGCGATCACAGACCGCCTGGCGGGGCTCAAGGCCGAGATGGAAGCTCTCACCCCTGCCGAACCAGAGCCGGTCGAGTTCTCGCTCACACCGGAGGAGGAGCTCGAGCAGACCGCGCTCGAGGCACGCATGAGCGAGATCAGCCTGGAGTTCGTCGACTTGCAGGAGCAGCGAGAGTCCACGAACCGGCTGAACATCCCCGAGGTCGTCGTCACGACTGAGACCGACAAACCGACGAGTCGCGGGCTGAGTGCCCTCTTCGGCTTGCTCGGCGGCGCCCTCGCGGGCCTGGTGGCGATCGTGGCCATCGACCGGGTGCAAGGGACTGTGTGGTCTCGCTCCGACCTTGGGCAAGTGCCGATCCTTGCGGAGGTCCCGCAGCATCGCTCCCGGATCGAGCTTCGCCCGCGTCGCTACCAGCAAATGCGGCAGAAAGGTGTCCAGTCGGCGAGGTCGGCGATTCTCGGCCTGTACCACGCCGGCGGGCCGGTCACCATCGGCTTCACGGGTCTCGGTACGACGGACGAAGGGACCTCGGGCCTGGTGCTCGACCTCGCCCGCAGCCTCGCGGGCGTGGGGCGCTCCGTGCTCGTCGTCGACGGGCAGGTCGGAGGGTTGGCCTCGTACCGGGACCTCGTTGCGGGCGGCTCGAATCTGGCCGACCTGGTGGCGCACGACGCCGACGAAGCGATGTTGACGGCTCACATCGCCGGGGTCCTGGCCGGCACTGCGCAGGTCTCACCCAACCTGCATGTCCTTCCCGGGGATTCCCGGCAAGTCGATGCCGTGGACATCCTTGCAAGCAAGTCGTTCCGCGAGCTGACGGAGCGCGCCATCGAGCGGTTCGACATTGTCATGGTGGTGGGACCCTCCGCCTTGTCACCGTTCGCCTATGTCATGACGGGTCTGGTCTCGGCCTACGTGATCGTCACGACGATGGGCCAGACGAGGCAGCAGCACATCGAGCGTCTCGCCGAGCAGTTCGCCGGAAGCCGGAGCCGTCTGATCGGTGCCGTCCTTCTCGGCATTCGGCCTCGTCGAGGCTGGGTGCCGGCGAGCGACCTCAGCCGTGCCGCCGCCGAACGGGCAGCCGGGGCCTCGCGCGTCGTTCCCGTGGACGAGAGAGACGAAGACCAGGGGCTGCTCGACCGACTCGGGCAGTCGCTTGCCTCTCTCGCCGGCGACAAGTCGGACACGTAGGACGACGACCAGGTCGCCGAAGCGCGAGGGAACGACCATGCGCCGATACATCGACAAGGTGCGCCAAGACGGCGCAGACCGGCTGAAGGCCCTGACCCCGCTGTCGCTGCGCCGGCGCCTGGTTCGGCTGCGTGTCGGCATGCGACAGCGGACCGCAGGAGCGCGGACTCTTCCGGATCTCCTGATCATCGGCGGCCAGCGGTGCGGGACCAGCTCGCTCTACAAGTACCTCGGTCGTCACCCGAATGCCGCTCCATCGCTGCGGAAGGAGATCGAGTACTTCTCGACCGACTTCGCCGAAGGGGAGCGTTGGTATCGAGCGCACTTCCCGTTACGGATTCGTCGCGCGCTCGCCCGCATGCTGCGAAGGCCGTTCGTGACGTTCGAAGCCACTCCCGACTATCTCTTCGACCCGAGGGCGCCGGGCCGGGCCGCGCGGCTCTTGCCAAACGCCAAGCTCATCGTGATGTTGCGCGAACCGGTCGAGCGGGCGATCTCGCACTATCACCACAGCGTTCGCCACGGGCTCGAGGAGCTGGATCTCCTGCCTGCCATCATGGCCGAGAAGGAACGCTTGGATGGCGAGCAGGAGCGTGTCGCCGCCGACCCGACGACCCGAGCGCTGGAGTTCCGCCGCTTCTCGTACGCGGCGCGCGGCCGGTATGCCGAGCAGATCGAACGATGGCTCGCGCACTATCCACGAGAGCAGCTGTTGGCCGTTCGCTTCGACGACTTCACCTCGGCCCCCTTTGAGACGTTCGATCGCATACTCGACTTCGCCGGGTTGCCGCGGTGGTACCCACCAGAATTCCGCAATTACAGCTACGTGGGTTCGAGCGAGGGGGGCTACGAGGCGCCATCGGCTGAGGTGACAGAGTTCCTTGCAGCCGAATTCGTCACGTCGAATGCTGCACTCGTCGACTTGCTCGGAGAGGAGTTCAGGTGGGACGCCCCACGGGATTCGTGAAGGAGCTTGCGCGACGCGCCGGCAAGGCGGTCTTCGCCGCCGCGGACCCGCTGTTTGGTCCGTTTCCAGGTCCCCGTGTGCTCATCTATCACCAGATCGATGCGGGTCTCGGCCGCCAGATGGAGGTGACCCATTCAGCCTTCGTTGCACAGCTCGATTGGATGCAAGAGCACGGCGCGGTTGTCACGCTGGAGAGAGCGGTCGCCGAGCGCGATGCTCCCGGCAGCGATCGGTGGTTCGTGCCGACGTTCGACGACGGCTACGACGACTTCTACCGCCTCGGCTATCCGGAGTTGCGCAAGCGCAACATGCCTTTCGTGCTCTACCTGACGACACACCCCGTCGAGAGCCGCGAACCGCTCTTCCCCGGTGGACGCGCCGAGCCGCTGAGCTGGGATCAAATCGAGGACATGGCCGGATCGGGTCTCATGACACTCGGTGCCCACACCCACCGGCATCTCGACATGCGGACGACCTCCCCCGACCAGATCTGCGAAGAGCTCGAACTCAGCGATGCGCTGATCGAGAAGCGTATGGGCATCGTGCCGAAACACTTCGCCTACCCATGGGGGTACTGGTCGTCAGCAGCAGACGACCACGTACGAGCCCGGTACGAGACGGCGACTCTGGGGACGGGGGCCCCGGTAGATGCCGACACCGATCCGTTGCTGATCAACCGGGTCGCCGTCCAGCTCAGCGACGGCGTGTTCTTCTTCAAGCGCAAGATGCGGCGGGGACTCCGGCTCGAGGATCTCGTCCGCCGCCGCCTCACCCGCTATGACGGCCCGTAGACGGGGGACGAGTCGTTGATCTACTTGTTCGTCATCAATTCCTTCGGAGCCGGAGGCGCGGAGCGTTCCCTCGTCGAGCTGTTGCCGCGTTTCGTGGAAGGCGGAATCCTCCCCGTGATCGCCTGTCTGACTGCGAAGAACGTCGGCTTCGAGGAGGAAGTCAGAGCTGCGGGGTACGACGTCCGCATCTTGCGCGGCCGCGGACTGCTCGGGAAGGCGCGGGCGTTGCGCGGGCTGCTGAAGGAGCTGCAGCCCAACCTGCTGTACACCTCGTTGTTCGATGCCGACATCGTCGGCAGGCTCGCCGCCATCGGTCTGGATGTCCCGGTGATGACCAATCTGGCCAACACCGCGTACGATCCGGCCCGTCTCGACGATCCGAATGTCAACGCCCGCAAACTACGGATCGTGAGGCGCATCGACGGCTTCACGGCTCGTCACTTCACCGACCACTTTCACGCCGTCAGTCAAGCCGTGAAGGACTCGACCGTAGAGACGATGGGGGTCGATCCGGACCGTATCTCGGTCGTGAAGCGTGGCAGGGACGAGGAGCGTCTGGGTGTAGCCGGTGCCGAGCGAAAGCGTTCGGTTCGGCGCCGTCTCGGGCTCGGCGAAGACCTCGACGTCGTAGTGACCGTAGGACGTCAGGAGTACCAGAAGGGCCATCGCCATCTCGTTGAAGCGTTCAGCAAGGTGGTCGCTGCCCGGCCCAACTCTCGCCTTCTGATCGCAGGGCGCCACGGCCACGCCTCCGAGGTATTGGAGCGCACCGTTCTCCGTTGCGGGCTCGAGGACGTCGTCAAGCTTCTGGGCCACCGCAGCGACGTCGCCGACATCCTCGCGGCGTCCGATCTCTTTGTCTTTCCCTCGGTCTACGAGGGCCTCGGCGGTGCGCTCATCGAAGCGCTGGCGCTCTCGCTCCCCGTCGTGGCCTCCGACATCCCTGCGCTACGCGAAGTCGTTGCCGAAGGCGAGAACGCGTTGTTGGTGCCCCCAGTGGACCCCGATGCGCTCGCCACAGCGATGCTCGACCTCCTGGCGGATCCCGATCGGCGCGACCGCTTCGGTGCCCGCAGTCGGGAGATCTTCGAGCGTGAGTTCCGCGCCGACGATGCCGCCCAACAGATGATCGATCTCCTGGCGGCGGTCGCCCGACCGGCGTCGCCGGTGGCCGATCCGGGGCCGTCGAATTGATTCGATCGACTCGTTCCCGATACCGGGGCTCGCTGGTAGCGTTCCGGCCGGTAGGACCACGGGGTTGAGCGCAGACGGGCTTTGGGGGCTTCTGTGCCAACCATCTCGCTCGCGGGGAGTATCGCACTATGAGGTGTCACGAAGTACGGCTGTTCGTCAAGGGCAATGCCGATCTGGTGGACGTTGTGCTGTCGCATCGAGACGGCGGCGCGTTGCTGGACCGGGGCGTACCGGAGCTGGTCGGGACGAGCTCCCCCGGCTTCGGAGTCGAGGTCAATCATGAACCGTCGTCCGGCTTCGGCGCGCTGCGCCGCGAGCTGGAGGACGAAACGACCGGGATGCTCGCATGGCGGCCGGACGTGGTCGTTCTCTCCGTCGCCGACGATGTGCGGAGTCTGGCGACACAGGGTGTCAATCCGGAGCAGGCGGTGCAGCGGGTCCGCGCCGACCTCGAGGCTGCGATTGCAATGATCAAGGATCGAATCGGTGCGCACATTCTGGTTGCGAATGCGTCCACGATCGATCCCGACGACACTGTGTTCAGCTATCACGGTCTTGACGAGGAGCCGATGACGCTTCGTGCCCACCGGCTCGACCTGATGCTGGTGTTGGTGTCCCACGACTACGGAATCTCTGTGGTCGACCTCGATCGTCTCATTGCCGAGCTGGGCGGTGCGGACCACGTGGTGGCTCCGTTGCGGTACGACGTTGCGGCTGCTGCAGTGATCGCAGCCGAGATCGCGCGAATCCTCGAGGACTACGGGTTCTTCGATGACCGCCCTCTGCTTGCACAATCGGGCGCCAAGGGCGGTGTGGGGTGATCCTGAAACTGGCGATCCCGGCGCACGATCAGTCGCTGCGGAGCGGGCGAGTGCTGCGCTGGTACAAGCGCGAAGGCGATCACGTCGGGTTTGGAGACGACATTTGTGATATCGCGATCGACGAGTTCGCCGTACTGCGGCGCACCGGTCGGGCGACGCTGCTGGCCAGGGCCAGGCGCGGGAGGCTCCGCGACGATCTCGAAGTCCGGCAAGGCAAGGTCTATGTGGAGATGCGGCTGACGTCATCCGACCAAGGCGTGTTGCGGAAGATTGTCGCCCAAGAAGGCGATGAGATCGGACCTGGGGCCATGATCGGTCTCGTCGTCACCGGCGACGAGACACTCGATGGTCCCGCTGACCGGTGGACCGATGCCACACCAATGCGAGTGGTGGTGAACACCATCAACGACGAGGACTTCTGAGGGGGAGCCATGCCACTACCAAGGTCGGTGAAGAAGGCGCTCGGCGCCTGGCGTTCTGTTGCCGGCGAAGGGACTGCCGTCGAGCGGTGGTTTCGCGATCGCTACGTGAAATCGATGGTGACGGCGGTTCATAGAGAGAGCGGCCCGGGCTGGGTCCAGCACACCACGCAGACCGCGGTCGTCGTGAGTGAGTCGAATGACTTCCCGGAGCCGCGGCGCGGCATCGTTCTCAAGGGCGGTTGCGACATGCCGGCGGTCTTCACCATGGCACCTTTGCTGCGGAGCGGAATCAAGGGCACCATCGCCATCTCCCGCCAAGGCGCCGGGACCGGCAGCCACCGCTCAGACCAGATCCTGCAGACATTGAGCGATCTTCCCGCCGACGCCATTGCGGAGACCGAGCAGAGGCTCTCGCTCGGTGCGGACTGCTTCAAGCCCGTCTTCTTCGAGCCGACGTTCCGGATTCACGCGCTCCCGGACGCGGGCGAGTTTCCGAAGAACGTCGTCGTCCTGTCCATTGGGTCCGACGAGAACCGCCAGCTCTATGCCCATCGCGAGCACGGGTTCGTAGTCGACCCCGGAGGATGGTGGCTGAACCAGGACCTCAACCGAGTGCTCGACGACCTCGGTTCCGTCGAGTGGTTCCGCAAGAACTTCAAGCGCGTGGGCCGAATGACGATCGACGACTTCCGCAAGAACAACACACGTCTCGTTCAGGAGATCCGCGAGCGCATCGGTGCGACCGTGCTCTTCTTCAACACGATGGTTGTCGATCCGCGTAGCCCGACGCACAACTATCAGTTCGTGAAGACGGCGCACAGCGTGCGCCGCAGAGCATTCTTGATCACGCTCGCGGAACTCTCTCGCGACCTCGATATCCCGATCGTCGACGTGGACCGACTGCTCAAGCGAGCGGGCATCCAAGAGCAGGTCGACTTCGCGCACTTCTCAGTCGACCGGATGGCGCCGTTGGGTGCGGAGGTGCACCGCATCTTGAAGGCGCTCGAGAAGGTCTGAGGCGGCGTTCGGGAGGGCGCGGACGATGCACGTGTTTGCGATCTTCGTCGGCAGCGGGCGCTCCGGCACGACGTTGTTTCGCAACGTCTTCGACTCGCATTCGGAGCTGGCGATGGCCCACGAGGCGCACTTCGTTGCTCCGCTGGCGCGCCGTCGCAAGGCGTACGAGACGGCGACGGGTCTCGACGCGGACGCTCTTGTGGCCGATCTCTTCCACGACCCCAACTTCGTGCGGCAGGGCCTCGATCGAGCCGCCGTGCGTTCCGCGCTCGACGTCTCGGGTGCCGAGACCTACGCAGATGCGGTCCGCACGGTGTTCTCTCTCTACGCCGCGAAGCACGGAAAGGCGCGCTACGGGGACAAGACGCCCGGCTACGTGATCCAGCTGGACTTGTTGGGGCGCCTCTTCCCGGAAGCCAGATTCGTGCACATCATCCGGGACGGCCGCGACGTTGCGATGGCCTATCTCGATCGCGACGAATGGGGCCCGTCGACGATGGCGGACGCGGCGCAGTACTGGAGGTCCCGGGTTGGGCGGGGTCGGCGTGTCGGGAGCAAGCTCGGTCCCGAGCGCTATCGGGAGGTCCGCTATGAGGACATGGTGGAGGATCCGGAAGGTGTGACCCGCGAGCTGTGTGCATTCCTGGACCTCGAATTCGAGGCTGAGATGCTCGACTTCTACCGACGCGGGTCCGAGTTCGCCGCCGGCACGAAGCACCCGGATGCATTCGAGAACCTCTCGAAGCCCATCACGAAGGGTATGCGTGACTGGCGGATCCAGATGGCACCCGACGACGTTGCCCTGTTCGAAGCGATCGCCGGCGATCTTCTCGCCGACTGCGGCTATGAGGTGACGGGTACCGGCCAGGGCCTCGGCCTCCGGGCGCGGGCGCTGTGGGCTTCGACGGTATGGCAGGCGAAACGCATCGGGGCCCGGCTCGCGCCGCTGATGAGCAAGGTCCGTCGTTCCGCGGGGGAGTCGGTGTCCTCGGACGCGTGATCGTGGGCTCCCGGGGCCCTACGCGTTGAGACCGTACAACCCGGCAAGCTGCTCGGTGATGGCCTCAGGTGCGTACTTTGCGGCCCGGAGAACACCTTGGTCCCCCATCGAGCGGCGCAATTCGGCGTCGGCCACCAGCTTGCGCAGTGCCGCTGCGGCTGCCGCAACGTCACCGGTCGGCACGATGATGCCCGCTTCGTTCGCACCGAGCAGCACGTGGAGAGGGTCGATGTCGCTCCCGACGACAGGGATGCCGTTCATCATCGCTTCGGCAGCCACCCGGCAGAAGGACTCCGCCCGAGACGGGACGAAGACGATGTCGAGCTCGGCGTACACCTGCCGAACGTCGGGACGCTTCCCCGCAGGATCGACCCGGTCATGCGCGTAGCGCTCGAGCCGCCGCCACACGGAGGCGTTCTCGTCGGTCCGTTCCAAGAACACGTAGAGCTTCCAAGTGATCGGCAGGTCCAGCGTCGCCTCGATGACGTCTGGAAGCAGGTCGAATCCCTTCCGCTTCGTCGCTCCGCCGAGGAACCCGACACGAAGCGGAGCGGCACCCGTCCGGCTGGTTTCGGTGCGGATCTCCGCCGGATCGATCGGGTTGGGAATGATGGTGGCGTCGCCGGCGTCACACAGACCATTGGCGACCGCCACGGACTCGGCGGTCGTCGACACTGCAGCAAGCCGCAGCCGCGGCAAGAGGCGGCGCAGCAGCGGCCCCAGACGCCTACCCCACTCGGAGCCCACGGGATCGTGGATCCACGCCACGGTCCGGCCCCGGCTGACGAGGGCGGCGGGCGTGGCGAGGTTGAGTCCGGTGAGTGCGTTGGCGTGGATTGCGAGCAGCCGATTGCGATTGCGCAGGGCCCACCAGGCAAGCTTCGCTCCTGCGGCCAAACGCAGCACGCGGGCTACGCGTTGACCTGGCCGGTGGGGGAGTTCGATCCATTCGTCGGCGAGGCCCTCGGCGCGTACCAGGTCGGCGAATGGACCGAAACCGGGAGCGGCGAGCACCCGATGGGCACGCCCCTTGAGCCGGGCGAGTACGGTGATCAGGCTGCGGTTGGAGCCGCCGAGGGCGTGGGGCGTTGCGACGAAGAGGATCGTTGGTAGCGGTTCGGCTGCCACGGTCACGGGTTCACCTCACGCAATGCATCAATATCCGCTCAGCAAGCCCATCTTGCGGGCGAACTCCAGCGACCTCCTGAAGAGCAAGAGACCGATGGGCAAGACGACGGCGCTGAACGCGGCGAGCACGAGGACAGACGTTCCGAACGAGATTTCGAACGAGCCGGGATCGGTCATGAGCAGCGAACGGGAGCCGTTGATCACGTAGGTGTGCGGGATCGCCCAGGAGAAGATCCGGAGCCACCCGGGAAGCTGCGAGACCGAGAACACCGAACCCGCCAGCAGCCCGGCCGCCATCGAATAGACCTGAAGTATCGGTTGCGACTTGAGCGTCAGCATGAGCACCGCCGCCGATACGATCCCGATGGCCGTCGTGGCAATGAGACCGAGCGCAACCAGCAGGATGAAGCCGGCGACCTGGGTCAGGTCGTAGGTGGCACCCAGAATGCCGCCGAGTAGGAGCAGCACGGAGCCATTGAAGATCCCCAGCGACAGGTTCCACGTGTTCATGGCGATTGGCAGGATGGTCCAGGGCACGGGCTCGACCAGGTACGTCTCCAAGGTTCCCCGCTGGAAGGCGCGCTGGAGGATTCCGCCGAAGCCGACGAGCGCACCCTGCAGCATCGCGGTGACACCCAGCCCGATCGAGACGAACGTGAGGTAGTCGCTGCCGACTCGCTGGTCGCTGATGAGCTGACCAATGAAGAAGGACAGAAGCAGCGGCATGACGCTTCGCAGCAGCGCGAAGGTGAAGGTCATCGGGTAGCTGATCTCTTCGATGAACTCCATTCGCAAGAAGGCGACCAATGTCGACAGTGCGCTCGGCTTCGACCGCTCGTCGCCTTGGACCCAGGGACGCTGCTGCGTGGCTGTTGTAGTCATGAGATTCCCCCTAGCCTCGCCGCCGGGCGCGGCCGGACCCTTGGCGGCGCTCGCGGCGAGGCTGTTGCTGGTCCTCCGGTTCGGCGGACTTGTTGTTCTGGTCCGATTGGAAGATGTCGGAGAGCAGGTTGCGAAGTGGCCGCTTGATCTCGGCGACCTGCACGATTTCCGGCACGACGTGGTCCAGTTCGGCCAGAAGGCGGCCCTGCGGTGTGCCGTGCGGCAGGATCACCCGGACGGTGGTGTCCTCGACGGACGCCGACATGGCTGTTTCGCCGGCGTCGAGCACCTTGGCGGCCTGCGTTGCCGAGTCGTGGTCGACGAACCGAATCTCCATGCACGGGCGATCGAGGCGGTTGCGCATGGTGACGAGGTCGCCGTCGTATCGAATTCGCCCCTGGTCGAGCAGGATCATCCGGGAGTGCAGCGTTTCGATCTCCTCCAGCCGGTGCGATGAGAGCAGTGCGGCGAGCCGACGTTCCTCGACGATCTTGATGATGAGGTTGAGGAGGTCGTGTGAGGCGACCGGATCGACGGTTCCCGTCGGCTCATCCAGGATCAGGACCTTCGGGTCGTGCAGTAGCGCGCGAGCGAGCTGGATGCGAGCCCGCATACCCGCCGAGAGCGCGAAGATCGTCTTCTTGGCTGCGTGACCCATGCCCACCAGTTCGAGTGTTTCGTCGACGCGGCGATCGAGCACGCCCGGCTTCAATCCCTGGAGGCGACCGTGGAAACGGAGGTTGTCGGAGCAGGTGAGGCGCATCAGAAGGCTGCGATCGTCGCCCGGCATCCAACCGACGAGCGCACGAACAGAAGTGGACTGCTTTGTCGTGTCGTAGCCCATGATCTGTGCGCTTCCGGTCGTCGGGGTGGTCAATCCGACGAGTATGCGGAATGCTGTGGTCTTGCCGGCGCCATTCGGGCCGACGACTGCGACGATTTCACCGGGATCAACTGAGAAGCTGATGTCTTCGAGCGCCACGACGGGCTCGCGGACGTTGGTCCGCACCATCAACTTCATCCATGTCGGCGATGGGTAGTAGACCTTGCCGATGTTCTCGGCGACGATGTTTGGTTGCGATGTGCGTGGAGTCACGGCGTTTCGGTTTCCTCGTCCCCCCTGGCCCGCCGTATGGGACTCCGTCGTCGACCGGCCGGTGAATACCAACCAGACAGCGAGCGGCGTCGTCGCGCGCGAGCGCCCTTGTTCGGTAGCGGATGATACATTCGGCGGTGGTCGCAGAGGATAGGTCCAGCGTCCTGTTTGCGCCGCGAGCGGGCGGTGCATCGTTCGGCTCCAGCCCGATGCCATCACCGTCGAGTCCACGAATCCGCGGTCGGTGCTGCGGTCCCGAGACGCGGACTGGGTGTCGGAGCTACGCGCCGACGGCGCGGCCCCCGCCATCGATCCGTGCGCCACGATGCAGGGGCAACCGGCGGGGAGAATCTGCGAGGATGGCGCGATGCGCATCGGACTCATCATCTTCCCCACCGACACGACCATCCAGCCCGTCGAGCTGGCCGTCGCTGCCGAGGAGCGCGGCTTCGAATCGCTGTGGTTCCCCGAGCACAGTCACATCCCGGCCGCACGAACGACGCCGTGGGGTGGACGTGAGGGTGCACCACCGCTGCCGGAGCACTACTGGCGGACGCATGACCAGTTCGTCGCCCTCGCCGCGGCCGCGGCCGCGACGACGACGCTGCAGCTGGGCACCGGGATCACCCTCGTGGCGCAGCGTGATGCGCTGTGGCTGGCGAAGGAGGTGGCCTCGCTGGATGTGATCTCCGGTGGCCGCTTCCATTTCGGCGTCGGCTACGGGTGGAACAGGGAGGAGATGCGCCAGCACGGCGTCCGCTACACCGAGCGGAGGGCGATCCTGCGCGAGAAGGTGCTGGCGATGAAGGAGCTGTGGACGAACGACGAGGCGTCGTTCCAGGGCGAACACGTGTCGTTGGAGGCGAGCTGGGCATGGCCCAAGCCCGTGCAGCAGCCGCACCCGGCGATCCTCCTCGGTGGTTCGCCGGGTCCGCGGACCTTCGGTGACATCGCCGAGTTCTGCGATGGCTGGATGCCCTTCGACGGCCGCTACGACCTCGCATCGAACGTGGCGGAGCTCCGCCGCCGGTTCGAGGCGACCGGGCGCGATCCGGCCACGCTGCAAGTGAGCATCTTCGGCGCACGCCCGACCCGTGAACGGTTCGCGGAGCTCGCCGCTCTCGGTGCGGACCGGGCGATCCTCGTCCTGCCGCAGGGTTCGGCGGCGGAGGTCTTGGCGAAGCTCGACGAGTACGCCGCGCTGCTCTGATCGCACGTGCGTAGACCCAGGCGGGCCGCCGGTGCCGCTCGAACCCTCGGCTGCAAACAGGGCGACCGGCCCACGGTTCAGGGAAACGGCCGGTGATAGCATCTTCTGCGTTTCAGGAAACTCACCGATGGGCCGCGAGCAGAGGGGGGACCCATGGACTTCTCCTGGTCGGATGAGCAGACCGCCCTTCGTCATGCCGTCATCGAGTTCGCGCAGAAGGAACTCAACGACCGCCTCGTCGAGCGCGACGCCGCGTACGAGTTCTCCCGCGAAGCGTGGAACAAGTGCGCCGAGCTCGGGATTCAGGGCCTGCCGTTCCCCGAGAAGTTCGGCGGGCAAGGCGCCGACTACCTCACCACCATGCTGGCCATGGAGGCTCTCGGCTACGGCTGCCGAGACAACGGTCTGATCTTCTCGATCAACGCCCACCTCTGGTCGGGGGCGCTTCCCATCTGGCGATTCGGCACCGAGGAGCAGCAGGAGAAGTACCTGCCCGGCCTCATCGACGGCTCCCTCATCGCCGTGCAGGGCATGACCGAGCCGGGCACCGGCTCCGATGCCTATGCGCTGACGACCACGGCGGTCGAGGATGGCGACCACTACGTGCTCAACGGCGCCAAGACCTTCATCACCAACGCACCCGTCGCCGATGTCTTCATCGTCTTCACCACCGTCGACAAGAGCAAGGGTTGGCTCGGGCTGACCGCCTTCATCGTCGACGCCGACGCACCGGGGCTCACGGTCGGCAACAATTTCCACAAGATGGGCATCCGGACCTCGCCGATGAGCGAGCTCATCTTCGACGACTGCAGGGTGCCCGCCGAGAACATGCTCGCCAAGCGCGGCTCCGGCATGATGATCTTCAACCACTCGATCGAGCACGAGCGGGGCGCGATCCTCGCCCACACCATCGGCACGATGGAGCGGCAGCTCGAGGAATCGCTCTCGTACGCCCGGCAGCGCAAGCAGTTCGGCCAGGCCATCGGCAAGTTCCAGGCCGTCTCGCACCGGCTCGTCGACATGAAGGTCCGGCTCGAAGCGGCTCGGCTGTTGCTGTACCGCCTGGGTTGGAATTGGGATCAGGGCACCGGCAAGGCGATCGATGCCTCGATGGTCAAGCTCTTCCTGTCCGAGGCGTGGGTGCAGTCGAGCATCGACGCCATGTGGGTGCACGGCGGATACGGCTACATGGTCGAATCCGAGCTGGAGCGCGATGTGCGCGATGCGTTCTCCAGCCGCATCTACTCCGGCACCAACGACATCCAGAAGAACGTCATCGCCCACCAACTCAAGCTCTGATCAATGCAGTACCGCTACCTGGTCCATCACTATCTCGAGGACTCGGCGGCCCGGACGCCGGACAAGACGGCGGTCGTCGACCGCGACCGGTCGCTGACGTACGCCGAGCTCGACGCCGAGGCGAACCGCGTCGCCAACCTCCTGCACGGTCTCGGGGTAGCGCGAGGTGATCGCGTCGGCATCTACCTGCGCAAGTCGCTCGAAGCGGTGGTCGGCATCTACGGAGTCATGAAGGCCGGGGCGACCTACGTGCCGCTCGACCCGAGCGCACCGACCCATCGCATCGGCTACATCGCCGGCAACTGCGCCATTCGCCACATCATCACCGGCAGGGAGAAGCGCCGCGCCTGGAAGGAAGTCAAGCAAGAGGGCGCCGTCGCCCTCGAGCACATGATCGTGCTCAATGTCGACGAGATCGATGCCGAGGTGCCCGGGGTGACGTTGCACACCGCCGCGGCGCTGGAGCACCAGTCGGCGACCCGTCCGGAGACGGGCACCATGCAGCAAGATCTGGCCTACATCCTCTACACCTCGGGGTCCACGGGCGACCCGAAGGGTGTGATGCTCAGCCACTTGGCGTGCCGCGCGTTCGTCGAGTGGGCGGGCGACGAGTATGGCGTCGTGGCGGACGACGTCTTGTCGAGCCACGCCCCACTGCACTTCGACCTCTCGACGTTCGATCTGTACGCTGCGGCCCGAGCCGGTGCCACCCTCGTGCTCGTGCCGCCGAAGCTTTCGGTGTTCCCCGTCGAGATCGCCAAGTTCATCGATCAGCACGAGATCACTGTCTGGTACTCGGTGCCGAGCATCCTCACGATGCTGGTCGAACACGCCAAACTCGAGGTCGGGGCGCTCGCCAGCATTCGCGAGCTGCTCTTCGCCGGCGAGGTCTTCCCGACGAAGTATCTGTCCCGGTTGATGAAGCTGCTGCCGCACGCCCGCTTCTCGAACCTCTACGGCCCGACCGAGACCAACGTGTGCACGGCCTACACCGTGGCCGAGCCCCCACCCGAGGACGGTCCGATGAGCCAAGTGAGTCAGCTGGTGTTTGAAGAGGCTCTTGCCGGAGCCGGGCAGACCGACAAACAGCACTAACCGAGCTTCGGAAAGACTCTTAACGGCCTCATGGAGGTGGGGTGCAG
>JBFFFX010000006.1:0-20585 GCA_041557775.1 Acidimicrobiia bacterium
GATGCCGTCGCGAATGGCCCGCCGGTCGGGGGGATCGAGGAACGGGAACGACTCGATGTCGCCCAGCCCGATCGCCGCCATCTGCAGGATCACCGAGGCGAGGCTGGTGCGCTGGATCTCCGGCTCGGTGAACTCCGGCCGGGACACGAAATCGTCCTCGGCGTAGAGCCGGATGCAGATGCCCGGGCCGAGGCGGCCGCACCGGCCGGCCCGCTGGGACGCCGACGCCTGGGAGATCGGTTCGATCGGCAGCCGCTGCACCTTCGTTCGCCGGCTGAAACGGGAGATCCGGGCGGTGCCGGCGTCGACCACGTAGCGGATACCCGGGACGGTGAGCGAGGTCTCGGCGACGTTCGTGGCGAGCACGATGCGGCGCCCGGTGTGCGGCGCGAAGACCCGCTGCTGCTCGGCGGCGGACAGCCGGGCGAACAGCGGCAGGGTCTCGGTGTGGCGCAGACCGAGATCGGCGATCGCATCGGCAGCGTCGCGGATCTCCCGCTCCCCCGAGCAGAAGACGAGCACGTCGCCGGGTCCCTCTGCGCTCAGCTCGACCACGGCGTCGGAGATGGCTTGCGGCTGGTCGCGAGGGTCGGCGGACACGCCGTCGTCGAGCGGTCGGTAGCGCAGCTCCACCGGGTAGGTCCTCCCCGACACCTCGACGACGGGGGCATCGTCGAAATGGGCGGCGAAGCGGGCGGTGTCGATGGTGGCGGAGGTGACGATGACCTTGAGGTCGGACCGCTTCGGCAGCAGCTCCTTGAGGTAGCCGAGGAGGAAATCGATGTTGAGGCTGCGCTCGTGGGCCTCGTCCAAGATGATCGTGTCGTAGCGCCGGAGCCGGCGGTCGTTGTGGATCTCCGCCAGGAGGATCCCGTCGGTCATCAGCTTGACCATCGTGGCGTCGCCGACCTGGTCGGAGAAGCGCACGGTGTAGCCGACGAGCCCGCCGACGGTCGTCTTCAGCTCCTCGGCAATCCGAGCGGCGATGGAGCGGGCGGCAATGCGCCGGGGCTGGGTGTGGCCGATCAGTCCGGTGACGCCGCGGCCCAGCTCGAGGCACATCTTCGGGAGCTGCGTGCTCTTCCCCGACCCGGTCTCCCCCGCCACGATCACCACCTGGTGGTCGCGGATCGTGGCGAGCAGCTCCTCCCGCCGCACGGTGATGGGCAGATCGTCGGGATAGGTGATCTTCGCCGGGGCACCGGTCCGCCGGGCGGCGATGCGCTGCTCGGCTGCGGCGATCTCCGCCTCCAGCTTCGCCAGCACCTCGTCCCGCCGGCGCGGCTGCGCGATCTTCGCGGCGCCATCCAGGCGGCGCCGGAAGCGCTGCCGGTCGTACGGGGCAAGGCCCCGGAGCCGGGCACGAAGCTCTCGCACAATGTCACTCATCGGAACAGCCCCGAAGGGTATCCGCGCCGCGACCGTCACCGTGCAACCGGCGCCGGGACGCGCCTGCCGGAGATCCCCGTGTGCCCGACGCCTGATGAGCGGCGCGGACCGCCTCCCGGTCCTGCGGCCGCATGCGCTGGGGCTTGTGCGCGGCGAGGAATGCGCCGCCTGATTGCCTCCCGGTGCTGCTGGCGAGGTTCGGCACGCTCCCAAGACGCCAATGGCGCAGGCCCTCTTCGAGTTGGATCCGCCGCGGGGCGATGATCCCCGGGAGGAGGATGACCGCGCGTCCCCACGATGGTGAAGTGTTCGAGGGCTCCGAGCCCGGAGCCGCTGCAGCGCGTCCTATCTCCTGAGCTTCTCCTGCATCTGCTCCCCGCCATCCTTGACCGTCAGGTAGATGAAGGGGTAGCCGTCTTCCGAGGCATAGATGAGCCCCATCCCGGCCATCGTGACGCCGTAGGCCTGCATCACCTGTATGTGCGTGCCGATGCTGTTGGAGAGGTGTTCGAGCCAGGAAGCAGTGGCGGGGGAAAGCCCGTCGGCGCCATCCCGGGTGTACTCGATGACCGATGAGTAGAGGTCGCCACCGGCATGGATACGGTTCACGGTCTCGGTGAAGCTCATCAACGCGGGGTGGTCTACCGATTCCCAATACTCGACGAGAGCGCCCCAGTCGTCCATTTGGAACAGATAGCCACAGATGAAGCTCAGATTGGCCAGGTCGCGCGACGACAAGGCCTGTTGCCATGGGTCGAGGACTTCGGCGGCAGCGGCTTCGTCGACGATCAGGGAGGTGAGGCCGGCGAGCGGAGCCAGCAGACCACTGGCCAGCGACCAGGCGTCCAAGAAGTCCGACCAATCCTCGTGGGTGAAGTCGGGTTTGCTGGGTGGCGATACCTTCGAGGAGAGCTCCGCGATCCGGTCATCATCGGGGAAGGGAGTGTCGGCATCCCACCGCGGCGTGACCCCGCGGGTCGCCTCGAAGTACTTGAGGGCAAGCACCCGATAGCCTCGGTTCTGGAAGGCCTCCTCATCCCGAACCTCCTTGGCCGCCTCCAGGACTTCGATCTCGTTCCCATACAAGAGGACGTCTGCGAGTTCTCCCGCACGTTCCACCAAGTCCTCACGTTCGGCGAGCACTTCGAGAATCTGGTCGAACTGTTCGCTCCCAATCGACCGGACCTTCTGGCCCGACTCGACATCGAAGACATCCACCGACACGAGAGTCCCGCCCGGAACGTCGATTGTTTGATTCCCCTCGACTTGGCAGCGCTTGTCGGTGGGGAAGAAGTCCTCCGCATCGCCGGGCGGAGACCCCGCTTCCGGCGGCTGAGCGTCGGAGTCCGGAGAAGCGTCGGGCTCGTCCCCGGGTTCCGCGTCGGACGGCGGCTCCAAACCTTGCGCCGACCCGGGACCGGAAAGCGACTCAGAGCCACCACCAGGACCAGCCGGGTCGCCATCGCCACCACATGCGGCAAACGTCACGACAACGACGAGTAGCAGTGCGATCTTCCTCATCGACTTGGCAGCCCCCTGTGCGCGTGCTCGGCTGAGCACTCTACCCAGGCGAGGTCACCAGCGGGCGTCGAATGCAGCGCCACCGACCAGCGTGAGATCGCCGACACTCGACGTTGCCTGGTCGGCGGTCAGTGTCCGGCACCCCGGTCCGACGTCCGCTACGCCGCCCGAAAGACCATGCCGTGGTATTCGTCGTAGTCGGCGCGGCGGACCACCTCGACCTCGCCTTCCACCGCCATGCCGATTCTCGGCTCGGCCACGTCGAGCTGGCCGGTGATCCGCAGCCCGTTCTCCAGCTCCACGATGCCGAGACCCAGCCGGGCGACCGCGAAGTCGAGCGGGAGGTTGTGGACGTGGGTGAAGGTGAGCAGCGTTCCCCGCCGCGGCAGCGGCACCGGGTCGAACTCGAAGAAGTCGTTCTGCCGGCACGCCTTGCACACCATGCGGAACGGGTACTGCACGGCATCGCAGCGGCGGCACCGATAGGCGTAGATCTCGCGGCGCATCATCCCTCCTTCACGAACGTCAGGCAGACCACGTTGTTGCCGAAGCCGCCGAAGTTGCAGGTGAACCCCACCCGGGCGCCATCGACCTGGCGCTCCCCCGCCTCCCCGCGCAGCTGGGTGACGATCTCGTGCGCCTGGGCGACCCCGGTGGCGCCCACCGGATGCCCCCGGCCCTTCAGGCCGCCGCCGACGTTGATCGGAATCGATCCGCCCAGGGCGGTCTCCCCCTTCTCCAAGGCGAGATGCCCCTCCCCCTTGGTGAAGAAGCCGGCCTCCTCGCTCTGGGCGATCTCGAGGATGGTGAACGCATCGTGCAGCTCCGCCACCGACACGTCCTCCGGCGTCAACCCCGCCATCGCAAACGACGTCGCCGCCGCCCGGCGCACCGCCAGCAGGTCGGTGGGTTCCTCCCGCTCGTGGACGGCATGGGTGTCGGTCGCCTGCCCGACCCCGGCCAGCCGGATCAGCGGCCGGTCGACCGCACGGGCCACATCTTCCGCAACCAGCAGCACGGCGGCTCCCCCCTCGGAGACGGGACAGGCGTCGAAGAAGCGCAGCGGCTCGGCGACGTATGGGTTGTTCGTCATCGCCTCCGGCGAGTCGAGGATGCCCTCGATCGTGATCGGCTGATGGAGGTGGGCGAACTCGTTGCGCATCGCTGCGTTCTGGTTCTTCACCGACACCATCGCCAGGTGGCGCTCGGTGACCCCGTAGCGCTCCATGTACAGCCGGGTGAACATGGCCGCATGAGCCGGCAAGGTCACGCCGTAGATGTACTCGGCGAGCGGATGGGTCAGCGTGGCGACGAAGTCGGTGGCCTCGAGGTTGTTGACCTCCCGCATCCGCTCCGCCCCCGCGACCAGCACGACGTCGTGCAAGCCGGAGGCAACCGCGGCGAACCCCGCCTTGATCGCCGAGGCGCCGGATGCCGGCCCGTTCTCGATGACCGCAGCACCCGCCGGGGTCAGACTCAGGCTGTCGACCACCGCGCTGGCGAGCGCCGTCTGATGGTTGACCCGGGCGCTGCCCATGTTGGCGACGTAGACGTGGTCGACGTCGCTCAGGCCGGCGTCCCGCAGCGCCATCATCGCCGGATAGGCGGCGATCTCGCTCAGCGGGTACTCCAGCCGGGTGAACGACGTGATGCCGATGCCGGCGGCGTAGACCTCACGCATGTTCGGCCTCCTTGGCGAGCTCCCACCGCTCCAAGATGAGTGCCGAGCCGGTGGGGTCGTACATCGATCGAGTGGCGGCCATGAGATCCTGCGGCGGCGTGGGCGGATCCGACGGCGGCAGGATCGCCGCCTCGGCCTTCGCCAGCATCTCGTCCGGGACGGGCCGTCTTCCGACGACCAGCGTGGAGCGGGCCCGGTCGAACAGCTCCCTCGTCAGCGCCCACGACGGCACGCCGCCCAGCTCGTGGGGGATCTCGAACCGCTTCTCCAGCTCGTACTCGATCATCCAGCGGCGAAAGCCGATGGGCGACTCGGCGACGATGAGCACCTCGTCGTGGCCGAGCACGTCGATGTGGTACTCCATCTTCGAGGCGAAGGAGTGCGCCCCGATGCGCAGCCCCCGGCGCAGGGCGATGGTGTGCAGCGACATACCGAGCCGCGGCGTCACCTGGCGCCCGTTGACGACGGCGGCGAGCTCCCCGTCGATCTGGGCGATCAGCACGTACTCGTCCTGCATGCGGTGCCGGTAGTAGGCGATCAGCTCGGCGTAGACCCGCGCCGCCACGACGTCGTAGAAGTCGCGCTCGACGTGGAGCAGCGGCTCGATGTGCCGCAGGACGTCCGGCACCTCCTCCCGATCGATCTGGCGCACCGTCATCGCCTGCCCACTCGCCAGCGTCACGAACTTCGGCGGGTAGGGCGCGACCGGGTGGTCGACCGGACGGAGGATCTTCTCCAGGTCAACGGGCATGGTGGTTCTCCCTCACATCGCGGATGAGGCGCCAACCGGGTCCGGCAGGGCCATCGCCACCTTCTCCGCCGTGATCGGCATCGAGGTGATCCGAACCCCGAGGGCGTCCTCGACGGCGTTCGCCACCATCGGGGCGGCGGGGATCATCGTGTGCTCTCCGACCCCGCGGGCGCCGTAGGGCCCGTCGGGCTGGGCGACCTCGACGATGATGGGGATCATCTCGTCGGGGATGTCGCGGGCGGTCGGAATCTTGTAGTCGGTGAAGTTGGGGTTCAGCAGCCTGCCGTGCTCGTCGAAGCGCATGTCCTCGTAGAGCACGGTGGCCAGGCCTTGGACGATGCCGCCGGTGATCTGTCCTTCGATGAGGCTCGGGTTGATGGCCTTGCCGACATCGACGGCGAGCGCCGCCTTGCGCACCTTGACCTGGCCGGTCTCGCGGTCGATCTCCAGGACCACCCCTGCGGCGCCCACCGTGTAGTGCACGTTGGGATGGCCCCCCTGGCTCGTCTCGGGATCGCTGTAGGCGGAGGTGAACTCGGGCATGAAGTTGCCGGAGCCGATGATGGGGCCGCCCTTGAAGGTCCCGTCGGGCGCCTCGATGCCGTTGATCACGAAGTCACGCAGCGGCAGCGCGAAGTCCGGGTCCGTCATACAGCGGACCGCCTCGTCCTCCAGGTACAGCGAGTCCTCCTCGAAGCCGTGGACGCGGTGGACGACCTCGAGGATCTTCTCCCGGGCCTCGACGGCGGCGGCGTGGACCGCATTCCCGCAGCTCCACGTGACGTGGGAGGCCACGGTCTGCCACTCGTACGGGTTGCGGTCGGTGTCCGGCGTCTCCACCCGGATCTTCGACGTCGGCACGGAAAGCACCTCGGAGGCGATCTGCGCCATCACGGTGAGGTAGCCCTGGCCGATCTCCATGCCGGAGACGGAGATGTTGAGGCTCCCGTCCTCGTTGAACTTGAGGAACGCCGCCGACGAGGCGTTGGGCGGCATCGCCGGCGCTTTCCAGAACAGGGCGAAGCCCTTGCCGACGGCGTGCCCGGGAGCGAGCGGCGCCTCCTCGCGGCCCCAGTCGATCGCCGCCGCCGCCCGATCGATCGCCTCCTGGAGGCCCGACGGGTTCATCGGTGCGCCGTACGCCAGCGTGTCGCCCTCGGCGATTGCGTTGCGGCGACGGAACTCGACCGGGTCCATGCCGATGGCGTGCGCGGCGCGCGTGATGTGCGACTCGAGACCGAAGTGAAACTCGGAGTAGCCGAAGCCGCGGTACGGACCGCCCGGTGGCAGGTTCGTGTAGACACACAGCGAGTCGATCTTGACGTTGGAGATGCGGTACGGGCCGGTCGCCGACAGACCTGCGGCGTTCACCACGTTGGCGCCGTATTCGACGTAGGCCCCGGCATCCCAGTAGAGGGCGTGCTCGAGCGCCGTGATGCGGCCGTCGCCGGTCACGCCCAGCTTGATGTCGGCGACCAGACCTTGGCGCTGGTACGTGTTGTAGAACTCCTGCTCCCGGGTCCACCGCACCTTCACCGGATGGCCGCGCACCGCGGTCGCCAGGGCGGCA
Source organism: Acidimicrobiia bacterium (assembly GCA_041557775.1). Taxonomy (GTDB): domain Bacteria; phylum Actinomycetota; class Acidimicrobiia; order Spongiisociales; family UBA5794; genus DATHZQ01. The sequence goes on from JBFFFX010000006.1 coordinate 6,913, forward strand.
CCGAGGATCTCCATCGACACCCCGGCCTTCCCCCCGAACCCGCCGCCGACGTACGGGGTCACGACACGGACGTCGAAGTCCGACAGCCCCATCGGGGCCAGCGCCTCGGCGAACAGATGCCGCTGGGTGTAGGGCGATTGCGACGCCGACCACATCGTCAGGCGGCCGGCGCGATCGAACAACCCGACGACCACGTGCGGTTCGATGGCGCAGTGGGCGTACCGGGGGACGTGATAGGCGTCCTCGAGCACAAAGTCCGCGGCGGCGAACCCGGCCTCGACGTCGCCCTTGCGCGTCTTGCGATGGTGGGCGACGTTGGAACCCGCCTCGGGGAAGAACCACGGGACGTGGGGGTACTCGCCGAGATCGGGGTGGAGCCGCACGGCCCCTCCGTCGAGCGCCTCGAGCGGATCGAACACCGCCGGCAGCGCCTCGTATGTCACCTCGACGAGCCGCGCCGCCCGGCGCGCCACCTTGGGGTCGCGGGCGATGACCGCCGCCACCTGCTCACCCACGAAGCGCACCCGGTCCTGGGCGAAGACGTAGCGATCCTTCATGTACAGGCCGAAGGTGTACGGGAAGTCCCGGCCGGTGACGACCTTCACCACGCCGGGCACGGCCTCCGCCGCGGCGGTGTCGATGCTGCGGATCAGGGCGTGCGGGTGGGGGCTCTCGACGATCTCCGCGTACAGGAGATCGGGACCGAAGTCGAGGTCATCGACGTACCTGGCGCTGCCCGCCACCTTCTCCAGGCCGTCGATGCGCGTCACCGGGGCGCCCACCGTGGTGAGCTGCCGGGGGGCGCCGGACTCGTAGAGCCGAACGTCGTCGTTCATGCGGAGTCCTTTCTCGCCGCGGCCAGCACCGCGTCGATGACCGGCTCGTATCCGGTGCAGCGGCACAGGTTGCCGCCGAGGGCTTCCTGGATGTCGGCACGCGTCGGGTCGGCGTTCGTGGCCAGCAGCTCCGCCGCCGCCATGACGATGCCCGGGGCGCAGAAGCCGCATTGGAACGCGTTCGTGTCGATGAAGGCCTGCTGGACCGGCGTGAGCTGCTCCCCCAGGCCCTCGACCGTCGTGATGGCCTGCCGGTCGACCTCGACGGCCAGAACCAGGCAGCTCCGCACCGAACGGCCGTCGAGCAGGACGGTGCAGGCCCCGCAATCGCCGCGCTCACAGCCCACCTTGGGGCTCTTGACGCCGGTGCGCATGCGCAGCACGTCGAGCAGCACGTCGCTGGATTCGACGGCGAGGGGCCACGTCTCGCCGTTCACGTCGAGAACGATCTCGTGCTTCACGCTCCGTCCCTCCTCGTCGCCGCGGCCGCCAGCGCTCTCCCGAGGAAGATCGCACTCATGCGCAGGCGGTACTCCTTGGTCGCCCGCATGTCGGTGATGGGGGCGATCTCCTGGACCACGAGCCGCTGGGCGGCGACGATCTCGCCGTGCGTCGGCTCCGCCCCTTCCAGCGCAGCCTCGATGCGGCGCGCCCGCAGCGGCGTTGGGGCCACGGCGCCGAACGCCACCCGATAGGTGCGGTCCGGGCACGCCATCGCCGCCACGCTCGCCTGCGCCAGGTCCTCACCGGCGTAGCGACTGAGCCGGGCATAGCTGCTCCCGTTCCCGGCCGGAGGTGCGGGCACGGTCAGGTGGGTCACCAGCTCGTTGCGGGCGAGCGCCGTCTGCTTCGGTCCGAGGAACCAGTCGGCGATGGGAATCCGGCGCACCCCTTCGGGTCCGGCGACGTGGACAACTGCATCCATGACCAACAATGCGGGACCCGCATCGCACGAAGGAACGGCCGAGCAGATGTTGCCGACAACCGTCGCTCGGTGCCGGATTCCCGGCGAGGCCACCGTTGCCGCTGCCTCGGCCAGCAGCGGCCACTCGGCCCTCACCGCATCCGACTCGAGCAGGTCGGTGAAGGTGGCGAGGGCACCGACGGTCAGCGTGCCGGCTGCCGCGGCAAGGCCGTCGAGACCCGGAATGTGCTTGAGGTCGATGAGCACCGCGGGATCGACGAGGTCGTCGCGCAGCCAGGGCACGAGGTCGGTGCCTCCCGCCAGGATGCGGGCATCCTCGCCGAAGCGACTCATCAGCTCGACCGCGTCGGCGAGGGTCTCCGGCCGGAGGTAGTCGAATTCGACGGCGATGGACATCTCAGCCTCCGCGAGTCGGGCTCCCAGACCGCCCAACCGTACGGCGGGCACGGCGGCGTCCACCAGGGTCGAAGGGCATCATCGGGCGGCCCCCCGCCTCGCAGCCAAGTGCTGCACCGCCGCGGCAAAGCACGCCGGTGGCGCCTCGACCAGCCCGGCGCCGACCATGCCGACACCCGGTTCCCTCCCGGCGACGCCGGTGTTGATCTGCGGGAGCACGCCCGTGCGCACCACCTTGGCGGCATCGATGCCGGCCGGCGTCCCTCGGAACTCGAGAATCGGTACCCGGAACGCCGGATGCTCCGCCAGGGTGATCTGATACATCGCCAGCGTGCGCTGCACCGCTGCCGCCGCGGTCCCCCCGACGAAGCCGACGATCGCCGGCGAGGCCGCCATGGCGAACCCGCCCAGACCCACCGTCTCGGTGATGGCGGAGTCGCCGATGTCGGGGTTGGCGTCGGCGGCGGTGAACGAGCCGAGGTAGAGGCCGTCGACCACAGGCGCCGGTGCGGTGAACCAGCGGTCGCCGGTCCCCGACAGACGCACACCGAACTCGGTGCCGTTGCGCGCCATTGCCGTCACCAGGCTGGATCCCGGCACGCCTGCCGCGGCGTCGGTCATCAGTTTGGCGGCCGCCATCACCACGTTGAGCATGAAGTGGTCGTTGCCGTCGATGAACCGATAGACCTCCGACCGCTGCTCCAGCGGCGTCTCGGCATCGTCGAGGAGATCCGCGCCGAGGGTCCGCAACAGCAGCGACGTCCCGGCCCGGTTCCGGTTGTGCCCGTCGTCGCCCATCTGGAGGGCCTGGGCGATGAGCGCGATCAGGTCGATCGGGCCGTGGCGACGCAGGACTCCGGCGAGCACGGGGCCGAGCACGGCTTCCATCCAGCGCAGTCGGTCGATCACCTCGGGACCGAACGCCCCGTAGCGCAGCACCTTGCCGAGGCCCTCGTTCAGGGTGGCGTGGGCGACCCGGTCCCCATCGGCAACGACCATGACCGGCATCGACGGGCTCACGACGCCAGCCATCGGCCCCGCCGTGCGGTGGTGATGGCAGGGGCTGAGCCGGATGTCGCCGGCGGCGAGCAGGGAGGCGGCTTCGTCCGGTGTGGCCGCCAGCCCCTCGTACACGGCCGCCCCCATCAGGGCGCCGCGCATCGGACCGCTGGCGTCGGCCCAGGCCAGCGGCGGACCGGCGTGGAGGAAGGTGCGCGAGTCGAGGTCGGGGACGGCCTCCCGAGCCGGGCGGATGGCAATGAGCTGCGGCCGTGCTTCGAGCAGGCGGGCGACGGCGGCGGCGTTCGCCGCATCCACACCACCGCCGGCCGCCAAGGCGGCCAGCGCCGGGCCGGTGCCGGGCACCGGGGGCCGCCACTCGACGCGCTGGACCTCGGCTCCTTGCTGATCGAGCGCGGCGGCGAGCAGCTCGATCCCGGCGGTGGCGACGCGCGGCGGCCGCTGCAGCAGTTCGGCGAGTTCACTCACTTCCCGCCTCCATGGTCAGGGCGACGGCGTGCTCGGCGGCCGCGGCGTTGGACAGGAAGACCGAGGCCCCGGCGTCACCCAGCAGGGCGAGCTGCCGGGTGCGATCCTGGGGATCTCCCCGGGCGCCGCACAGCGAGACGACCACCGCCGCGCCTGCGTCCACGGCAGCGGCAACGAGCGGCGCCAGCTCGGCGGCCGGGTCGGGGTGCGCGCCGAATCCGAGCACCACGTCCAGGAGCACCACGCCGACCTCCTGGTGAGCGGCGAGGCGCTCCAGCCGGTCGAGGCGAAGCGTCTGGTCGATCATCGGGTGGGCGCGGCCCCGGGTGTAACGGTCACCGCCGAAGTCGACCAGCCGGTGCCCGGGGGCGTCCTCGTCGCCGGCGACCGGGCCGAGGCTCGCCGTTGCGATGGCCGCCGCCTCGTGGCGCAGGCTGCCTCCGGAGAACAACCCGTAGAGGAAGCCGGGGCGATGGGCCGGCGACGCCACCGGTTGAGCGTCCCAGTGGGGATCGGGGCGGCCGAGGCGGGCCAAGGCCGCGGCCGCGGCACCGGCCATCGTCACGCCCGGCTCGCCGATGAAGCACGGGACCACCGGTGTGGACAAGGACGCAGCCGCGCTCCGCAGCGCGGCGGCGACCTGCGGGGCCGGCGGCTTGGACACGAGGATGATCACCTCGGTCGCCGTGTCGTCCGCCAGCGCGGCGAGCCCGGCGAGGGTGGACGCCCCGCCCACCTCGGCGGACAGATCCCGACCCCCGGTGCCGATGGCGTGGCTCACCCCACCGCCGCCTTCGTCGACGAGGCAGCACAGCTGCTGGATGCCGGAGCCGGCGGCGCCGACGATGCCCACCGGTCCGCGGCCCACCGCATTGGCGAAGCCGAGACCGATGCCCGCCAGCAAGGACGTTCCGCAGTCGGGACCCATCACGATCCGCCCCAGGCGAGCGCCCTCACTTTTCAGCGCCACCTCCTGTTCGAGCGGGACGTTGTCGCTGAACACCATCACGTGCATGCCGGCGCGCAGCGCATCCATCGCCTCGACGAAGGCGTGCTCCCCCGGCACGGACACCAACGCCACGTCGGCGGCGGCGACCTCGCCGAGCATCCGCGGCGGCGGCGCTGCCATGGAACCGTCGCCGTCGGGCGCTGCCGGTGCGAGCGCCTCGTCCGCGGCGGCGAGGGCCGCACTGACGCCGGCGGCGTCTCGGGCCCGGATCGCGATGACGAGATCGTCCGGGCCGGCGTTTGCCAGCTCGGCGGACGAGAACCGCATCCCCGCGAGGAGATCGAGATTGAGCGGCGTCGCCATCGCCACGAAGGCATCGGCGACCCCGGGCTCGCGACGCAACGCGGCGCTCGCCTGCATCAGGCGCACGGAGTCGTGATAGTCCCCCGGGCGCACGAGCACGCGTTCGATCACGCCGCCGAACCGATCAGCCGAGGTCGACGATCGCTGCTACCGGCCCGCCGCCCGACGGCCCCTGGTGCAGCGCAGCGACGGAGACGAAGACGGCGGGATCGTCGACCGCGGCCGCCACCACGCCACCGACCGCACCCTTGATGTGACGGTGGTGGTGGACGTCGGAGTCGTCGAGCGACACCTGGCGCCGACCACGCACCTTGGCCGTCGGGTCGGCTTCGCACTTCACGAAAACGTTGACGAGCCGGCCGTCGAGATCCTCCGCCCGCGCCCGCTCGGGGAGATCGAGACCGGCCGACCGAATCGCCTCGTACACGCCCTCGAAGTCGAGGGCGTCATCCATCACGCTGTGGCCGATGCGGTAGCGGCCGCCGATCCCGCGCACGTTGCCGACGACGACGGTTTGCGCCCGGTCCAGCTCGACGCCCGACGAGCACGACGCGACGGACGAGTAGAGCGACAGGTCGTGACCGATCTGCTCGACGAGCGGCATCTCGATCTCGCCCAACGCCACGGCGATGCCGAGCGCGGCAGTGCCGTTGGAGACGTTCATCGACTCGAGCGGTTCCTCGGTGAACACCGTGTGGCCGCGGGACTTGGCGTCGTTGATGGTGTCGATCGTCAACAGGGGCGTCTTCGTCTGCACGTAGTGGACGTCGCCGGCATCGTCGATGCCCGCCTCCTTCATGGCCCGCCGGACGCCCTCGGCGACCTTGTCGACCATGGCAGGTCGCCCGATGTCCTCCGGCAGGATCGGGTCGCTCATCGCAAAGCCGACGGCGAGACGCGGCTCGTCGGTCCGCGGTCCGCTCGGTGCGGTGCGCGCGAAGATGGTGGCGTGCGGCGTGAGAATGCCGTCCGTGCCGCCCGACCAGACCATCGGGATCTCCTTCACCTCGTCGAGGCTCCGGGTGCCGCGGGCCATCAAGACGTCGCGGAAGGCGCGATCGGCGAGGATGCGGGTGTAGTCGTTGACCCCGCCGTTGCCCTCGGTCTTGCCGACGATGGCGATCACTTCGTCGGCGGCGAACGCACCCTCATCGAGGGCCGCTTCCAGGCCACCGGCGTCGGTGACGCTCTCCAACACCACCTTGCGTACTTCGATGGGCATGGTCACTCCTCGGGGTAGCGGCCGCCGAGCGGATCACACGCAACCGACCCGGCGGGATACCCATCCACTCCACCGAACGAGCGGCCCCGGCGCTAGAGGCCAATGGCTCGCGGGCCCAAGGCACGCCGCAGCGGACGCCGGAGACGGCAGCCGTCGCCACGGCGAGGGCCGTCGGGCTCTAGCCACGGCGGCAGACCCACCGGAGCATGGTGAGTGCGTCGCAATCAGGAGGACCGTATGAAGGCCGTCGTCTACCACCGGTACGGCTCCACGGACGTGCTTGCGCTCGACGAGATCTCCCGCCCGCGGCTCGCACCCGACGAGGTGCTCGTTCGCATCCGGGCCGCATCGGTGAATCCCTACGACTGGCACTTCATGACCGGCAAGCCGTTTCTCCACCGGCTCGTCTCGGGAATCCGCACCCCGAAGCGCCACCGGCTCGGCGCCGATCTCGCCGGAGTGGTCGAGGACGTCGGTCGCGACGTGACCGGGTTCCGCCCGGGCGACGAGGTCTTCGGCGAGGTCAACGGCGAGTCGCCCGGCCACCCGACCCTGGAGCTCGCCTCGTTCTCCGAGTACGCGGCGGTGGCGCAGCGATGGCTGGCGCACAAGCCGGCCCACATCACGTTCGAACAAGCGGCTGCGGTGCCGCTGGCCGCCACGACCGCACTGCAGGGACTGCGTGACTACGGCAACGTGCAGCCGGGCGACAAGGTGCTCATCAACGGCGCATCGGGCGGCGTTGGGACGTTCGCCGTCCAGATCGCCAAGGCGTACGGGGCCGAGGTGACCGGCGTGTGCAGCACGAGAAACGCCGCCTTGGTGCGCGAGCTCGGCGCCGATCACGTGATCGACTACACGACCAACGACTTCACCCGCGCCGGCGAGCGCTACGACCTCCTGCTCGACAACGTGGGCAACCGCACCCTCGCCGAATGCCGCCGGGTGCTGGCTCCGCAGGGGATGTACCTCGCCTCATTCGGCCGGGCCGACAAGAGCTGGCTCGGGCCGCTGGCCACCATCGCATGGATGCGCATCCTGACGCGGTTCGTCGGACACGATCTTCTGATGCTGGAGCAGCACCGCGACCCCCGGGACATCCAGACGCTTCGCGAGCTCATCGAAGCCGGCAAGCTCGTGCCGGTGGTGGACCGCACCTACCCGCTCAGCGACGCCGCAGAGGCCATGAAGCACCTGGAGACGGGCCATGCCCGCGGCAAGATCGTGATCACCATGTGAAGCTTCGAAACGACGAGGAGAGGAGAACGCCGTGAAGGCAGCCGTCCAGCACGAGTACGGCGCGCCCGAGGACGTCTTCGCCATCGAGGAGGTTCCCGTCCCGGTGCCGAAGGACGACGAGGTGTTGCTGCGCGTCCAAGCCGCCGGCGTCAACTGGGCCGACTGGTCGATGACCGTCGGCATGCCCTACCTCATGCGCCTCGGCTACGGATTGCGCCGACCGCGGCAAGGGATCCGGGGCACCGACGTGGCGGGCACCGTCGAGCGGGTGGGCCGCGACGTGACGCGCCACCGGCCCGGCGTCGACGTCTTCGGGTGGGGCACCGCCACCTTCGCCGAGTTCGTGTGCGTGAAGCAGGACCAGCTCGTCCCGAGACCCGCCGGCATCACCCCGCAGCAGGCCGCCGGTACGCCGATGTCGGCATGTGTCGCGTTGCAGGCCATCCGCGACGTCGCTGAGATCGAGCCCGGGGACAAGGTGCTCATCAACGGCGCCTCCGGCGGAATCGGCAGCTTCGCCGTCCAGATCGGCAAGGTCCTCGGTGCGGAGGTCACCGGCGTCTGCAGCACACCGAACCTCGACCTGGTGCGAACGCTCGGCGCCGATCACGTGATCGACTACACCCGCGACGACTTCACCGAGGGTTCCGAGGAGTACGACCTGATCCTCGACATGGCCGACAAGCACTCCCTCGGCGCGCGCCGGCGGGTGCTCACCCGGACCGGAACCCTCATACCGAACAGCGGCGTCGGGGGTCCGGTGTTCGGGAGTGTCGGCCGGATCCTCAAAGCCTGGGTGGTGTCACCCTTCGTGAGCGAGAAGCTGCGGCCGTTCCTGTCGGTCACCAAGCGGGACGATCTGCTGACCGTCGCCGAGCTGATGTCGTCCGGCGAAGTGACCTCGGTGGTGGGCACGACCTATGCGCTGAGCGACGCAGGCGCCGCGATCACCGAAGCCGGATCCGGCCACGCCCGCGGCAAGGTCGTGGTTACCGTATGAGCAAGTCGAGTCGAGCCGAAGGGAAACGGGCTGTGTCAGCTCCGCACCGCAGCACATCAGGACTCGCCTACAGGCGGTTGGGGCCGGATGTGCCTACCAGCGGCGCTCCTCCAATGATGCTCCTCCACGGCATACCCGGATCGGGTGCGGTCTGGTCTGCAGTCGCCGACCGTCTGGCCGATGACCGGGACATCATCGTGCCCGACCTGCTGGGCTTCGGCGGTAGCGCCCGCCCACGCGCCCTCGACGACATCCACGCCGTGGCGCAGGCCCGCGCCGTCTCAGAGCTCATCGACGAATTGGGTATCAAACGGATCGTTGTCGCGGGTCACGACTTCGGCGGACCTGTCGCCCTGACACTCCACGCGATGCGCCCCGCATCGATCGCTGCCATTGCGTTGCTCGCGACCAACGTCTTCTCCGACACACCGATCCCGTTCCCGCTCAGCTCCGCCACCTGGCCCATGCTCGGCGGAACGTTGTCCAGGGTGGTGTTCTCGACACCATCTCTCGGAGCGATGGTGCGTTTCGGCGTCGGCCGTCCCCGGGTTCGGCTCGACACGGCCACCTATCTGGGCGATCGCGGGCAGCGCCGGTCGATCCGCACGATCTTCGCCGGCAGCCTGACGCACCTTGAGGAGCTCTACGGACCCATCGAGGAGGAGCTCGGCCGCCTCGCGGTACCGAAGCTCGTCGGCTGGGCGGACCGCGACCCGTTCTTCCCCCTCGCCCAGGGAGACCGCACCGCAGCCGCGGCGGAAACCACGCTCCGGGTCTACAAAGGTGCCGGACACTTCCTTCCGGAGGAACGGCCGGCGGAAGTGGCCGCGGACCTGGCGCAGCTGGCCGCGGAGGCTGCGCCGAGCTGACCACGAAGCGTTGGTCAACGAACCCCGACGCAGCGTAGGGTTGGCGTCCCCAGACTGAGGACGCCGCATGGCCAACCGCCCCGTTCACTTCGAGTTCTATTCCACCGACCCGAGCGCTTCGGTCGCCTTCTTCGAGCAGGGACTCGGCTGGAAGTTCCAGCAGTGGGGCGACCAGCCCTACTGGCTGGCCACGACCGGCGAGGGCGAGCCGGGCATCGACGGCGCCGTCGCCCCGGTCCCGGAGGGGCTCGGTCCGCACACGATGAACACCGTCGAAGTACCCGATCTGGACGCCGCAATCGCCGCAGCCGAGGCGGCCGGCGGGACACGTTCTACCGACATCATGGACATCCCCGGCGTTGGACGGTGGGTCCAATTCACGGAGCCCGGCGGCAACGTCCTCGGTCTCATGGAGAGCCCGCCGCAGGAGTAGCGGCGTCGCCGGCCGTCACCGGCGTCGGCACCGCTCGCGGCCGGTCACGCCTCGTCGTGGTGTAACTCGACGAGAAGATCGCCGGTGTCCACCCGGTCGCCCACGGCAAACCGAACCTCGGCCACGGTGGCGTCGCCGGCGGCGGTGATCTTGTGCTCCATCTTCATGGCCTCGATGACCATGAGCACGTCACCGTCGCGCACCTGTTGCCCGGCTGCGGCGTGCACCGCGATGACGGTTCCCGGGAGTGGGCAGACGGGACCGCTTCCCGCCTCGTCGGCATCGTGAATCACGAAGCGGGGAGCGAGCGTCCAGCCGACTGCCCCAGCCGGGCTGCGAGCGTGCACCGTATCGCCGTCGAGCGTGGTCGCGACCACGTGGCGCACGCCGTCGATCTCGATCGCCTGCTGCGCCGCGCTGCGCGCCAGGAGCCGCACCTCGGCGATGCGGCGGGTGTCCTCCGGCAGGCTGCCGTCCTCCCCCGGCTCCGGCCACGGTCCGACCCACACCCGGGCGCGATCCGCAGCGGTCATCACGTACTCGATCTGGTGGGCGGCCTCTCCGGTGAGCCAGGTCTGGCGCTGCCCGATCGTGCGGAGATTGCGCCAGCCCGAGGGAGCGAAGCCGGTGGCGGGGTCGTCCGCCCGGTCCTGCAGCTCCGCAGCGAACACCGCACCGAGCAGCAGCGCCAGCCGGTCGTCTCCTGCGGGACCGCCCGGCGCCAGCACCTCCGGGTGGTCGGCGAGGTACGACGTCGGCGTCGCCGCGGCGAGGTAGTCCGCCTCGCCGAGCACTGCGACGAGGCTGGCGACGTTGGTGCGGACGCCGTCGATCTGTGACGTGCGCAACGCCCGGGCCAGCCGCCGGGCTGCCTCGGGTCGCGTCGGAGCGTGGGCGATGACCTTGGCGAGCAGCGAGTCGTAGTCGGGCGAGATCTCGGAACCGGCGCGCACCCCGGTGTCGACCCGCACCGACTCGCCGAGGGCGAACGCGGTGACGAGTCCGGTCGAGGGCAGCCAGCCGGCGGCGGGGTCCTCGGCGACCACCCGGGCTTCGATGGCGTGCCCGTTGAAAGCCACGTCGTCCTGGGTGAGCGGCAGCGGCTCACCGGCGGCGACGCGGAGCTGCAGCTCGACGAGGTCGAGGCCGATGACGGCCTCTGTGACGGGGTGTTCGACCTGGAGCCGAGTGTTCACCTCGAGGAAGTTGATTGTCCCCTCGTCGCCGACGAGAAACTCCACGGTGCCCGCGTTGACGTACCCGATATGGCGGGCGAGGGCCAGCGCTCCGGCGCAGAGCGCGGTGCGGATCTCAGGAGTGATGCCGGCCGACGGCGCCTCCTCGATGATCTTCTGATTGCGGCGTTGGATGGAGCACTCCCGCTCGCCCAGGTGGATGACGTTGCCGTGGGTGTCGCCGACGATCTGCACCTCGAGGTGACGGCCCCGCTCGACGTAGGGCTCCAAAAACACGCTGCCGTCGCCGAACGCAGCCGCCGCCTCCCGAGAGGCATCCTCGACCGCACCTGCCAGCTCGTCCTGGCTGCGGACGATGCGCATGCCGCGACCCCCGCCGCCGGCGGACGCCTTGACCAGCACCGGCAGGACCACCTTGGCGGGCAGCTCGCCGGGCACCACCGGCACGGCCGGTGCCGTGGGAACGCCTGCGTCGACGGCTGCTTGTTTTGCGGCGACCTTGTCGCCCAACAACGCGATCTGGTCCGGCGTCGGCCCCACCCAGGTGAGTCCGGCGTCGAGGACCGCCCGGGCGAAGTCGGCGTTCTCGGCGAGAAACCCGTAGCCCGGATGGACCGCATCGCATCCCGTGTCGAGCGCGGCCTGGATCACGGCATCGCCCCGCAGGTAGGACTCGGCAGGCGTCGCCCCGCCCAGGGCGACGGCGACGTCGACCAAGTCGGTGTGCAGCGCGTTGGCGTCGGGCTCGGAGTAGACGCCGACCGTGTCGATGCCGAGCCGGTGGGCGGTGCGGGCGATGCGCACCGCGATCTCACCGCGGTTTGCGATGAGCAGCCGCTGGAGGAGAGGACCGGGCGCCATCAGTGCCTCCACACGCCGTAGTCGGTGGCGCCGGCGACGACGTTGCTGTGTGCCGCCGAGAGCGCCAGACCCAGCACCGTTCGGGAGTCCGCGGGATGGATGATCCCGTCGTCCCACACCCGGCCGGTGGCGTACAGGGCGGTGGACTCGCGCTCGATCTGGGCTTCGAGCATCGACGTCTGAGCGTACAGCGCGTCCTCGTCGATCTCCATGCCCCGGCCGGCCGCCGCGTTGCGGGCAACGATCTCCATAACGCCGGCGAGCTGCTTGCCGCCCATCACCGCGATCTTGTGGTTCGGCCAGGTGAAGATGAAGCGGGGGTTGTACGCCTTGCCCGCCATGCCGTAGTTGCCGGCGCCGTAGCTGGCGCCGACCATCAGGTTGAAATGGGGCACGGTGGAGTTGGAGACCGCATTGATCATCTTGGCGCCGTTGACGATGATCCCGCCCTGCTCGGCCTTGGAGCCGACCATGAAGCCGGTGATGTTGTGCACGAAGACCAGCGGCGTGTCGGTCTTGTTGCAGAGCTGGATGAACTGGGCGGCCTTCTTCGCCTCCTCGGAGAACAAGATTCCGTTGTTGCCGAGCAGGCCGACCGGAAAGCCGTGGATCGACCCCCAACCGCACACCAGCTTGTCGCCGAACAGCGGCTTGAACTCCTCGAAGCGGCTGCCGTCGAGCAGGCGGGCGTAGATCTCCCGGATCTCGAACGGGATGCGCACGTCGGCGGAGGCGCAGCCGAGCAGCTCGGCGGGGTCGTAGAGCGGCGGCTCGTCGGGCTCGGTCGGTCCCGCTCCGAGCTTGCGCCAGCGCAGGTGGCGGATGATCTTGCGGGCGATGCGCAGCCCGTCCATCTCGTCGACGGCGAGGTAGTCGGAGAGCCCGCTGGTCCGCGAGTGCATCTCGGCGCCGCCCAGCGTCTCCTCGTCGACGATCTCGTCGATGGCCATCTTCACCAGCGGGGGCCCGCCGAGATACGCCGTGCCCCGCTCCTTGACGAACACGGTGTAGTCGCTCATCCCCGGCACGTAGGCGCCGCCGGCGGTGTTGGGGCCGAAGGACACCGTGATCGACGGAATGCCGAGCTTGGAGAGCTGGGTGAGGTTGCGGAACTGCGCGCCGCCGGGGACGAAGATGTCGGCCTGGCGGGGCAGGTCGGCGCCGGCCGACTCGCTCAGCACGATCAGCGGCAGCCGGTTCTGGCGGACGATCTCGTAGAGCCGGCCCGCCTTGGCGAGCGTCGACGGATTCGCCGATCCGCCGCGGTAGGTCATGTCCGTGCCGGTGATGGCGCATTCCACGCCTTCGACGACGCCGATGCCGGTGACCACGCCCGCCCCCACCGGATCCTGGGTGCCCCAGGCGGCGAGGGGGCTCAGTTCGAGGAACGGCGTGGTGGGATCGACGAGGGCTTCGATCCGCTCCCGCACCAACATCTTGCCGCGGCGGTGATGGCGGTCGACGTAACGCTGCCCGCCGATCGTCGGCACGGTGGCCAGCTCCGCCGCCACCTGGTCCCACAGCTCCTGCATTGCGGCGAGGTTGGCCCGATACTCCTCGGTCCGTGTATCCAGGCGGCTGCGCAGCGGTGTGCCGATCGGGCTCATTGCCCGCACCAACCTAGTGAGTGCAGGAGCGGCCACGGCGGGGAACCCCCTCAGACGGGCCCCCAAAGCAGGACCCGCCAGCTCCCCCTGAGGGGGAGCCATTCACCGCCAGCAACATCCCCACACCAGCGCGCACCATTCACCGCCCGCAACATCCTCCCTCCAGCGAGCATCAACGAACCCGCAAGCCGAGGAGGGTCAGGCGAACACCGTGAGCCGCCGCCCCGCCCACCTCGCAAGGGCAGGGAGGACCCGCGCACCGCCGCGTACGCCGCAATCACAACGTCGC
>JBFFFX010000007.1:0-18118 GCA_041557775.1 Acidimicrobiia bacterium
CCAGCGCGCCGTCGATCGCCAGCACGACCTGGGGAAGATGACCGCCCGGGAGCGACTCGAGCTCCTCCTCGACAAGGGCTCGTTCCAGGAGATGGACCTGTTCGCCCGGCACCAGGCTTCCGGCTTCGGCATCGAGGAGCGGCGGCCGCCGGGCGACGCCGTGGTCACCGGCTGGGGCACCGTGGACGGCAGGACGACGTTCGTGTTCGCCGAGGACTTCACCGTCTTCGGCGGCAGCCTCGGCGAGGTCGTCGCGGACAAGATCTGCAAGGTCATGGACCTGGCGATGGAGAACGGCGCCCCTCTCGTCGGGCTCAAGGACTCCGGCGGCGCCAGGATCCAGGAAGGCGTCGTCGCCCTGGACGGCTACGGCCGCATCTTCGAGCGAAACGTGCGGGCCTCTGGCGTGATCCCTCAGATCTCGGTGATCATGGGGCCCTGTGCCGGGGGCGCCGTGTACTCCCCCGCCATCACCGACTTCGTCTACCAGGTCGCCGACACCTCGCACCTGTTCATCACCGGCCCCGACGTGATCAAAGCCGTCACCGGCGAGGAGGTCACGTTCGAGGAGCTGGGCGGCGCCCATGCGCACGCGGAAAAGTCCGGCGTGACGCATTTCGTCGCCCCGACCGACCGGAGCGCCCTCGAGGAGGTTCGCTACCTGCTGTCGTTCCTTCCGTCCAACAACATGGAGGTGGCCCCGTTCTTCACCCCGATGGACCGGGCCGATCGCCAGGACGAGGATCTGACCTCGATCATCCCCGACTCCCCGAACCAGCCGTACGACATGGTCGACCTGGTCGAGCTGGTCGTCGACGACGGCGAGTTCTATCAGGTCCACGAGCACTTCGCACGCAACATCGTCGTCGGGCTGGCCCGCCTCGACGGGTACGCGGTCGGCATCGTCGGCAACCAACCGAGCCAGCTCGCGGGAACCCTCGACATCGACGCGTCGGTGAAGGCGGCGCGCTTCATCCGCTTCTGCGACGCGTTCAACATCCCCGTGGTGAGCTTCGTCGACGTGCCCGGCTTCCTCCCCGGCGTCGACCAAGAGCACAACGGCATCATCCGGCACGGAGCCAAGCTGCTCTACGCCTACGCCGAGGCTACGGTGCCGCGGCTCACCGTGATCACCCGCAAGGCCTACGGCGGCGCATACGTCGTGATGAACTCCAGGGCGGTCCGCGCGGACGTCGTCCTCGCGTGGCCGACCGCGCAGATCGCCGTCATGGGCGCACAGGGCGCCGTCAACGTCATCCATCGCCGCGAGATCGCCGCCGCCGAAGACGAGGATTCTCGCCGCCAGGAGTTGATCGGGGAGTACGAGCGGAGGTTCAACAACCCGTACCTCGCCGCCGAACGCGGCCTGGTGGACGCCGTCGTAGAACCTCGGGAGACCAGACCGCGCCTGATCCGGGCACTCGAGATGCTTCGCAACAAGCGCGAGGCCATGCCGCCGAAGAAGCACGGCAACATCCCGCTCTGACGAACGGGACTGACCCGAGCCAAGTCCTAGGATGCGCCCATGCAATCGGTGTTGATCGCCAACCGGGGCGAAATTGCGATTCGTGTCATCCGCTCCGCGCGCGAGCTGGGTCTCCACACGATTGCCGTCTACTCGGAGCTGGACCGCGACGCCGAGCACGTGGCCCTCGCCGACGAGGCGTGGAACATCGGGCCGGCGCCCGCCGCCTCCTCGTACCTCAACATCGACCGCATCATGGAAGTCGCCGCCGAGGCGAACGCAGACGCCGTGCATCCCGGCTATGGATTCCTCGCCGAGAACGCCCCGTTTGCCCAAGCCGTGATCGACGCCGGGTTGACGTGGATCGGACCGTCGCCCGCGGCCATCGCGATGATGGGCGACAAGATCGCCAGCCGCCGCGCCGCGGAGGCTGCGGGGGTGCGCGGCGTCCCGGGCACACTCGAGCCGCTCGCCGACACCGGCGAGGTCGAGGCGTTCGCCGCGCAGGTCGGATACCCCATCGCCATCAAGGCTGCCCACGGCGGCGGCGGCAAGGGACTCAAGGTGGTCCGCGGAGCCGACGAGCTGGTCGCCGCGTTCGAGTCTGCGCAGCGCGAGGCGGACGCATACTTCCGCAACCCCGAGGTCTACGTCGAGCGCTACCTCGACCGTCCCCGCCACATCGAGGCCCAGATCATGGCCGACACTCACGGCAACGTGGTCTTCCTCGGCGAACGCGACTGTACGATCCAGCGCCGACATCAGAAACTGATCGAGGAGACCCCGGCGGTCCTTCTTTCCGACGACCTGCGGCAGCGCATCGGCGATGCGGCCATCGCCGTCGCCAAGGCCGCCGACTACGTCAACGCCGGAACCGTCGAGTTTCTCGTCGAGGACGGCGACTTCTACTTCCTCGAGATGAACACCCGTATCCAAGTCGAGCACACCATCACGGAGATGGTGACGGGGATCGATCTCGTCAAGGAGCAGATCCGCATCGCCCGCGGCGAACCGCTCTCGTTCTCAGAGGTGGCCATCTCGGGTCACGCCATCGAGTTCCGGGTCAACGCCGAGGATCCGAGCAAGGGCTTCCTCCCCTCACCCGGAACGGTGGTGGATTACCGCGAACCGGGCGGGCTCGGGGTACGGGTGGACTCCGGCGTCCGCGCCGGATCGACGATCAGCCAGTACTACGACAACATGGTCGCCAAGCTGGTCGTGTGGGGACGCGACCGCGAGGAGGCC
Organism: Acidimicrobiia bacterium; assembly: GCA_041557775.1. Classification (GTDB taxonomy): domain Bacteria; phylum Actinomycetota; class Acidimicrobiia; order Spongiisociales; family UBA5794; genus DATHZQ01. The sequence goes on from JBFFFX010000007.1 coordinate 2,711, forward strand.
ATTGCCCGAAGCAGGCGGGCGCTGCAGGCCTTCACGGTGACCGGCGTCGCCACGACGATCCCCGCCCATCTGCGGATTCTCGCGACCGAGGAGTTCCTCGCGGGCACGCACTACACGAAGCTGGTCGAGGATCAGCTCGACTTCTCCGACCTCGCCCCGGCGCCGGCGCCCACGCTGCCGGAGGACGAAGAGCTCGAGGAGCGCAACATCACCGTCGAGGTCGGAGGCCGCCGCTTCGGGGTGCGTTTCTGGGCTCCGGTCATGGCGGCGCCCGCCACCGGGGGGCAGCGCGCCGCACCCAGGCGCCGACCTCCGAAGCTGGAGCGCGACGCAGGCGGCGGGGGGAGCGAGGGTGTGGTCACCGCACCGATGCAGGGCACCATCGTCAAGGTCCATCAGCCCGCAGGCAGCGCGGTGAGCGCCGGCGACGCAGTCTGCGTGCTCGAGGCCATGAAGATGGAGAACGAGATCAAGGCACCGGTGGACGGTGAGATCGTCGACCTGAGGGTGCAGCCCGGCGACACGGTCTCGGCCGGCGCCGTGATCATGGTGATCAGGTAGGGGCAGCGTCGCGGGCGACGTACCTGCCCGGCTCGAGTCACGACCAGTGCGCGCCGCCTCACTCCGCGGCTTCGGAGATGCTCTCCACCAGGCTGGGATGCACCATGAGGGTCTCGACCAGGACGTCCACCCGTAGACCGGCCTTCACGGCGAGGGCGATGGGGGCGACCAGCTCGGACGCGTGATGGCCGACGACCGTGCCCCCCAAGACCACGCGCGTCGCCGGATCCGAGATCACCTTGACAAAGCCGCGCGGGTTGCCCTGGATCAGAGCCCGCGGGTTGGCGGCGAAGGGGACCTTGGTGATCCGCACCTTGCGGCCTTCGGCCGCGGCGTCGACCTCCTCGAGCCCTACGGAGGCGATCTCCGGCTCGGTGAAGATCGCTTGGGCGACCTTGCCGTAATCGAGGGGCACGACCTCGTGGCCGGTGACGTGACGAGCGATCTTGCGGCCCTGCATGGTCGCCACCGAAGACAGCGGCATCTGCCCCGTGACGTCGCCGGCGGCGTAGATGTGCGGCTGTGACGTGCGCTGGTAATCGTCGACGTCGACGAACCCCCGGGTCGTCGCCACGCCGATCTGCTCGAGACCGAGTCCGGCGGTGTTCGGCGTCGAGCCGACCGCGAGCAGCACGTGGCTCCCGCGCACGGTCCTGCCGTCCTCCGTGTCGACCTCCACACCACCCTCGCCCGTGCGAATCGCCGAAGCCCGGCTGCCTTTCAGCAGCTTGACCCCCCGTTCGAGGAAGTCCTCCTCCAGCACCGTCGCCACCTCCGCATCCCGGTGCGGCAGCACGTGATGGCGGCTGACGAGCAGCGTCACCTCCGAGCCGAGGCTCGAGAAGATGTGCACCATCTCGACCCCCGTCACGCCGGAACCGACGACGATGATGTGATCTGGCAGCTCCGGGAGGTGGTAGGCGTGTCGGGTGGTGATGACCCGCTCGCCGTCCACCGGCGCCCAGTCGGGAATCCACGGACGGGACCCCGTCGAGATCAACGCTTTGTCAAAGGCGAGCACCCGCTCGCCTTCGGCGGTCTCCACCGTCACCTCGTGCGCACGCGTGAAGCGCCCACGGCCGTCGATCATCTCCACGCCTTGGGATTCGAGCATGTCGGTGAAGCCGTGGGCCAGCGATCCGGTGATGTGATCGAGATGCTCGGACAGCCTGGCCATGTCGAGGTCGACGCGACCGGCGTCGCTGAGCCCGAGCTTCGCCGCACCTCGGATCGCCGACAAGCGCATCGAACTCGCCACCATCGCCTTGGACGGCACGCAGTCCCACAGGTGGGCGGCACCACCGACGATCGAGTCTTCGACCAACGTCACCCGGGCATCGAGGGTCGCCGCACCGGTCGCGGCTGCATGCCCGGCGGGGCCGCCGCCGACGATCACGAACCGGAGCCTGTCGTCCGAGGTCAAGAGCGAGAGCCTAGGTGCTCACCGCCCGCGCCACGGCTGCGGGGCGCACGGTGGGGCCCGCTCAGCGGGCAGGCTGGTGCGTGCCGAACTCCGCCCGCATCGCATCGGCCACTTCGCCGACGGTGGCCATCGCCGCAAGCGCACGCTTCATCGGGTACAGGAGGTTCGAGCCCTCGCGAGCGGCCGCACTGATCGCGGCCAGCTCGGCGGTCACGGCCTCCGCGTCGCGGTCGTTCCGCACCTCCCGCGTGCGAGCCACCTGACCGGGCTCGAGCGCGGGATCGACCGCGAGCACCGGCACCGGCTCGATCTCGTCGCCGGCGAAGCGATTGACGCCGACGACGACGGACTCGCTCGCCTCCTGGCGGCGGGCTTCGGCGTAGGCCGCCTCCTCGATCTGCATCTGCGGGAAGCCCGCGTCGATCGCGGCGACCGCACCACCCAGCTCGTCGATCTTCGCGATGAGCCGGCGCGCCTCTGCTTCGACGGCGTCCGTCAAGGACTCCACGTAGTACGAGCCCGCCAGGGGATCCACGGTGTCGGGCACACCCGACTCGAAGGCGAGAATCTGCTGTGTGCGCAACGCCAGCGTCGCCGATGCCTCCGTGGGCAGACCGAGCGCCTCGTCATAGGCGTTGGTGTGGAGGGACTGCGTGCCGCCCAGAACGGCGGCAAGCGCCTGGTAGGAGGTGCGCACGACGTTGTTGAGGGGCTGTTGGGCCGTCAGCGTCGACCCGGCCGTCTGAGTGTGGAAGCGCATCCGCCATGAGGCCTCCCGCGTCGCCCCCACGCGCTCGCGCATCAGGGAGGCCCACAGCCGCCGGGCGGCCCGGAACTTGGCCACCTCTTCGAAGAGATGGTTGTGCGCGTTCCAGAAGAACGAGAGCCGCGGGGCGAATTCGTCGACATCCAAGCCGGCCTGCTGCGCCGCAGCGACGTACGCCAGGCCGTTGGCGATGGTGAACGCGACCTCCTGGGCAGCGGTCGATCCGGCCTCTCGGATGTGATAGCCGCTGATCGATATGGTGTTCCAGCTCGGCAGCTCCGTCGCGCAGTAGGCGAAGAGGTCGGTGACGAGCCGCATCGACGGCACCACCGGGTAGATGTAGGTGCCCCGGGCGATGTACTCCTTGAGGATGTCGTTCTGGACCGTCCCCTTGATGTCGACGGGAGCAACGCCCTGCTCTTCGGCAACGAGCTGGTACAACAGCAGCAGCGTCGCCGCTGTGGCGTTGATCGTCATCGACGTCGAGACCTCGGCGAGCGGGATGTCCGCGAACAGGCGCCGGATGTCGGCGAGCGAGTCGATCGCCACCCCGACCTTGCCGACCTCACCCCGGGCCATCGCATGGTCCGAGTCGTAACCCATTTGCGTGGGCAGATCGAAGGCCACGGAGAGACCGGTCTGGCCGGCGGCCAGCAGCGCCCGGAACCGCTCGTTTGTCTCCTCGGCCGTCCCGAAACCCGCGTATTGCCGCATGGTCCACAGCCGGCCCCGGTACATCGACGGGTAGGGGCCGCGGGTGTACGGATATCCGCCGGGCGCGCCGAGCCGGTCGTCTGGCTCCCACGACGCGAGGTGGTCGGGTCCGTAGTGCGGCGCCACCTCGATGCCGCTGGAAGTAGTGCGAGGGTCGTTGGTATCGCCGGACATCCCTATCATTGGTAGAAGGAGGCCATTTGTAGAAGTAGGCGTCGGGGATGCTACCCCGGGAACTCTCGTCGGCCCGACGACGTCTCAACGCCAGGACACTCCATGGACCCGAACATCCACCTCACCCAGTTTCGTGAACGTCGCGGGCGACGCCTGTGGTCGCTGGCGCTGCTCGTCACGATCTCGTTGCTCGGCGCTGCCGCGTTCGGGCTGTTCGCCTTCCTCGAAGCCAACGCAGCCTACGGTACGGCCCTCGACCTCGAGGACGCGTACATCTGCGATCCCGACGACTACGACCTCGAGTTTCCCGACCTTTCCCAGTTGTCCCACGTCTACACCACCGACGGCGTGCTCCTGGGCGAGCTGGCGGAACGCAACAGCCAGCCGGTGTTGATCGATGATGTCCCCGACACCGTCAAATACGCGCTGCTCGCCGCGGAGGACGCCGACTTCTACAGCCACGAGGGCGTGGATTTCCGCAGCATCCTGCGAGCCGCCGTCGAGAACGCCCGCAGCGAAACCACCCAAGGCGGCTCGACGATCACGCAACAGGTCGTGAAGCTCAACTTCCTCAGTGACGAGATCACCCTCGAACGCAAGATCTGCGAGGCCGTGGTCGCCGCCGAGCTCGAGCGGCGCTACACGAAGGACCAGATCCTCGAGTTCTACATGAACTCGGTCTTCTACGGGGAGAACGCCTACGGCATCCGGGCGGCCGCAGACGAGTACTACGACAAGGATCTCGACGAGGTCACGATCGCGGAGGCCGCGGCAATGGTGGTGCCCATCCGCAATCCGTCCTTGTACGACCTACGGGATCGGCCGCTGACGGTGACGCGGGCACGCAACGCCGTCATCGACCAGATGGTCGAGCACGGATTCGTAAGCTTCGCCGAAGGCGTGGAGGCCAAGGCGCAGCCACTCACGGTCGCCGAACACCACGACTTCGCGCAGGTCTCCCCGCAGGTCGTGATCGCGGCCCGCGAGGAGCTCCTCAACGATCCGCGGTACGGCCTCGGCGACACGTTCGTCGAACGCAAGCGCTCCGTGTTCGGATGCCCGGCGGCCGACACCGAGTGCGCGGGCGGCGGCGGCCTCACCATCACGGTGACGGTCAACAAGCAATGGCAAGACGAAGCCAATCGCATCCTTCGCTCGTGGTTCAGGTACGCCGACGGCCCGACAGGCGCCATCGCGATGATCGACAACCGCACCGGGGCGCTGCGCGTGATGGCCAGCGGGCTCGAGTTCGGAACCGATGTCGACGCGGGTGAACGGCCCTACGACCTCGTCACCAAGGGCAGGCGGCAGGCGGGATCCGCCTTCAAACCGATGGCGCTGCTCGCCGCTCTCGAGAATGGCTCACAGTTCGGCTGGCCGATCACCCTCGGCTCGTATTGGGACCAGACGTCGCCTCAGAGGATCGAGTGCGGGTTCCCGTGCAGTCCGCAAGGCGACGTGTGGACCGTGCGGAATGCGGGCGGCGGCGGGTCGGGCATCCGCACCCTGGAGAGCGCAACGTACAACTCGACCAATACGGTCTACGCCCAGGTCTCGTTTTCCACCGGGCCGGACAACATCGTCGAGATGGCGCACCGGGTGGGCATCGAGTCCCCGCTCAACTCGGTGTTGTCGATCGCCCTCGGCACTCAGTCCGTCAGTCCCTTCGAGATGGCAGCCGCATACTCGACGATCGCCAACTTCGGGGAACGCGTGGAGCCGTACCTGATCGAGCGAATCGAGGACGCCGACGGCAACATCGTCTACGAACACGAAGTGGATCGCCAGCAGGTCTACGACCGAGCGATGGGCGCCGCCGTCGTCAAGACCCTGGAGAAGGTGGTCTCCCAAGGCACGGCGACGCGAGCCAACATCGGCAGGCCGCAGGCCGGCAAGACCGGAACGGCACAGAACTTCCAAGATGTCTGGTTCATGGGCTTCATCCCGCAGTACACGACGGCCGTCTGGTCGGGCTACGCCGACGCGCAGATCGAGATGGTGGACTTCACGGTCTTCAATGACACGACCGGTGATGATCAGTACTTCCGGCGGGCCTTCGGCGGCACGCTCGCCGCCCCCATCTGGAAGCAGTTCATGGAATACATCACCGCCGATCTCCCGATTCTCGAGTTTCCCGAGGACCCGGACGGCACGCGGGCCTACTTCCGTGTGCCGCTCACGGAGGTTCCCGATGTCAGCGAGCTCAGCGAGGAAGACGCAAAGGATGCGATCTTCAAGGCCGGCCTCTTCGCCGACATCGTCGTCACTCCCTCCATCGAGCCGGAAGGCACGTTCCTCGGGCAATCGCCTGCGCCAGGCACGGAGATCTCCCAGGGCAAGACCGTCACGGTTCGCTACTCGAGCGGGATCGCACCCACCGTGCCCCATCTGATCGGACTCAACATCTCCGAGGTGCAAGGCGTCATCGCAAGCCACAACAGCGCGACTGGCACATCGCTCACCTGGGTGCTGCGGAGACAGGTGACGGAGAACCCGGCGCTGTGGGACGTGGTGATCTCCACGAGCCCGCCGACCGGCGCACCCATCGCTGCGGAAGGCGTGATCACCGTGATCGCGGGCCAGGCGCCGCCGAACGGAGGAGACGGCTGACCTCGGTGCCGATCCTCGGTGCTGCGCCTTGCGCCGCACGCGGCTCGCGCAACCGGCTCAGCCTCCGCCCAGCCGCAGCGTGAGTTCCTGGGCCGCATCGGCCAAGAGGTCTTCCAGCCGTCTCGCTCGCTCCGCGCCGCTCGTCAACTCGAGGAGCTGCTGACGATCGAGCGGACCGAGCGGGGCTAGGGAGCACAGGCGCCAGAGCGCTGCGCCGGCGTCCTCGGGAAGAACGAAGTCCTGCCCCGCGACGTCGGCGCCCAACTCGGACGCCAGAGCGTAGATGCGCCCCACCCATTGGGCCAGGAGCTCGATGGCGTCGGGGGCAGGACTGGTTCCGGGCTCATCCTCGAAGCGCACGATCTCCGCCAGTGGGTAGGGGTCCTCCGACAGCCAGTCCACGATGCGAATCCGCTCCGTGCCCACGCCGATCACCGTCCGCTGCCCATCGCCGAGCGGTATGTCCTGCACGACCCGGGCAACGGTGGCGACGCCGAACCGCTCGTCGCCGCCGCCCACCTCCCAGCCGCGGGCGATGAGCACCGCACCGAATTCCTGCGTGCCGGCCGCCACGCGGTCCATCATCTCGACGTAGCGCGGCTCGAAGACGCGCAGCGGCAGACCCTCGCCCGGAAGGAGCACCCGTCCGAGCGGAAACATCGGAAAGCCCGGGGCCGCCATGACCACAGTATGACGGCGTGGTGCCGCTAGCCCGCGCTAGCCGGAGCGACCGGAGCGCGCCCCCACCGGGGTAGCCTCTGCCGCCATGTCTGCCGATTCGACCCCGCTGCGCCGGCTATGGCGCTACGCCGCCCGCCACCGCAGCCGAGTGGTCAGCGCATCATCGTGGTCGATCCTGAACAAGACCTTCGACATCGCCCCGCCGTTCCTGATCGGTCTGGCCATCGACGTCGTCGTCAGCGCCGAGACATCCTTTCTGTCACGTTTCGGACTCGTGGACGCCCGCACCCAACTCGTCGCCTTGGCGGTGCTCACCTTCGTCGTTTGGCTGGCGGAGTCGCTCTTCGAATACCTCCACGGGATCGGATGGCGCAATCTGGCGCAGTCGATGCAGCACGAGCTGCGCATCGAGGCGTACACCCACATCCAGGACCTCGAGATCTCGTACCACGAGGATCAATCCACCGGTGAGCTGATGGCGATCCTCAACGACGACGTCAACCAACTCGAGCGCTTCCTCGACCGAGGCGCCAACGAGATGCTGCAGACTACGACGGCCGTCCTGCTGATCGGCGTCACGTTCTTCGTCCTGACACCGACGGTGGCATGGCTGGCGTTCCTCCCCATCCCGGCGATCGTGTGGGGATCACTCCGATTCCAACGAAGGATGGAGCCGCGGTACGCGGCCGTTCGCGGCCAGGCGGGGGTGGTCAACACGCAGCTCGCCAACAATCTCGCCGGCATCCTGACCATCAAGGCGTTCACCGCCGAGAGTCGCGAGATCGATCGCATCGCCGAAGAGAGCAATCGGTACCGCCTGGCCAACCGGCGGGCCATCTCCCTCAGCGCCGCGTTCTCCCCGCTCATCCGGGTTGCCATCCTGATCGGATTCACCGCGACGCTCCTCTGGGGCGGCTTCCAAGCGCTGGACGGCAGTCTCGCCGTCGGGAGCTACTCCGTGATGGTGTTCCTCACCCAGCGCCTCCTCTGGCCGCTCACCCGGCTCGGTGAGACGCTCGACCTCTACCAGCGGGCGATGGCTTCGACGAACCGCATCCTCAACGTGCTCGACACAGCACCGACCATGGAGGATGGCACGGAGCCGCTACTTGACGCACGGGGCCGGGTCACGTTCGACGGCGTCGGGTTCGCCTACGTCGATGGTCTCCCCGTGCTGCATCAGATCGACTTCGACGTCCCTTCGGGCGACACCTTTGCGATCGTCGGCGCCACGGGTTCAGGAAAGACCACGATCGTCAAGCTGCTGCTCCGCTACTACGACCCCAGCCAGGGCACGGTGTCGATCGACGGGCACGACATCACCAAGTCGAGGATCCGCGACGTCCGTCAGGCGATTGCACTGGTGAGCCAGGACGTGTTCCTCTTCCACGGAACGGTCCTCGAGAACATCGTCTACGGGCGGCCGGATGCCACGCTGGAAGAAGTCGAGCGAGCCGCGCGCATCGCCGAGGCCCACGACTTCATCGAACAACTCCCCCAGGGTTACGACACGATCGTCGGCGAGCGGGGCCAGAAGCTCTCCGGAGGCCAGCGCCAGCGTATCTCGATCGCTCGCGCCATCGTCTCGAACGCCCCGATCCTGGTGCTCGACGAGGCAACGTCGGCCGTCGACAACGAAACGGAGGCGGCGATCCAACGGTCCCTCGCCCAGGTCGCCCACAACCGCACGACGATCATCATCGCCCATCGCCTTTCGACCATTCGTCATGCCGACCAGATCGTCGTGTTCGAGGCCGGCCGGATCACTCAGCGCGGCACCCACGACCTGCTGGTGGACCAGGAAGGCCTCTACCGGACACTGTGGAGCGTACAGACCGGCGAAGCGACGTCCTGACCTGCGGCGCACCTCGTGCTCTTGCAGCACACGCCATTCTTTTCGCGCTCTTCATTGGGTTTATTGACTGTAGTTGTCTGTACTTGATATATAACGGCCATGACTGCTCACGAGACTTCGGCGGCGCCCCGGTTTCCAGCCGATGAACGTCCTCCCATCGGAGCCGTGCCCTCCCCGGGCGCCGCCGAACCCTTCCGTGGCCTGCGCCGAACGGTCCACCGCAGACCGGTCGTGCAACCCACGGTGTGGAGCGTGCCCCACGACGGCGTACCGGTGACCGACCCCTACGTGCGCCGCTACTGGACACCGCTCCTGGGGCCGGGAGCGGTTGCGGACCTCCTCCGGCTCGCCACCGCCGCGGCCCGCAACCGCTCGCTGCCCCGCCCGATCTATCTCACCGAGCTGGCTCGGGCCGGGCTCGTCCGGGACTCCGGCGGCGCGCTGGAAGTACGGATCCGCATCCCCGAAGTACCTCCTCACCTCCACCGCCATCTACCACCCAGGCTGCGCAGGGAATTGGCGTGGCCCCCCGCAGACAGGGTGAGCCCGTAGGGCTAGAATCAGAAGTTGCCGGAGCGAACTGGAGGGGGGAGGCCGGCGTGGATTCGGCACCCAGAGTCGCCATCGGCATTCCCGTCTACAACGGGGAGAACTACCTCCGAGCGACGCTTGCAGCGATCCTGGATCAGACGTACACCGACTTCCGGCTCGTGATCTCGGACAATGCGTCGAAGGACGCCACTCCCGACATCATCGAGAGCATCATCGGGCACGACAGCCGGGTCACATACACCCGGCAGCCCAGGAACCTCGGCGCCGCCCCGAATTACAACGCCTGCTTCGAGCTCGCGCCGCCCACCGAGTATTTCGGCTGGATCGCCCACGATGACTTGCCGTGGCCGCGTTTCCTCGAGTCATGTGTCGCCGCCTTGGATGCACATCCCGAAGCAACCGTCGCCTATTCGAAAACCCGCATCATCGATCCCTACGGCAATGACATCGGCAGCCATGCCCCGCGCCCGGAGCTGGCCTCGCCCCACGCCGCCGTTCGCCTGGGGAACGTCATAGACCAACGCAATGAGAACTATCCCGTGTTCGGACTGATGCGACGCTCCGCGCTCGAGCGGACAGGCCTCCACGGCTCCTACAGCGGCAGCGACCGCGCGCTGGTCGCCGAGCTCGCCATGTTGGGGCCCTTCGCCGAGCTCGACGATTGGCAATTCAGCCTGCGTGAACATCCTCAGCGCAGCGTCCGAACACAGCTCGCCAAGGGACGGACACGTTCCCGCGACGTGTGGTTCGACACCGCCAACCGCGGCCGCATCGTCTTGCCTCGCTGGCGGAGACTTCGCGCCTACGAGCGGGCCATCAGGAGCGCACCCATCTCACTGCGGGAGAAGCTGTGGGCCTACTACGAGCTGGCCCGCTGGATCGGGGACAAGAACTGGAAGGCACTGGCCCTGGACCTCTACATCGCCTCCCGCACGGTGGCCCGCCGGGCACGGGCGAGACAACCGGTCGACTCGCGCTAGGCGACGATCAGCTTCGGCGCGTAGAAGGCCTCGGCGTATCCAGAGCCGGCGTTGGCTTCGACGCCTCGCAGCCGCATGAGACCCCGAAACAGATCCTCGTCGAACCACGGCTTCGTGACCTGAGACGGGTACGACGCGTACAGATCGGCAAGCTTGCGCCGCACATCCTCCTCGGATGCGGGCACGTAGACGTTGGCCGGCACGAGATCACCCTCGTACTTGGCGATCTCGTAGTGAAACACGACCTGATCGCGATACACCTGCCATACGAGCTCGCCGACAAAACGGTGGTCCTGATGCGCATCCCGTGGACTGGGGGCCAGTATGAGATCCGGCACAAAGCCGCTCCGGTGAGCGACGAGGGCCGCCTTGACTGCGGCCGGGTCGTCGTAGGGCAAGTGACCGTCTCGGAAGCTGTGGATCGTGGCCAAATCCACGTCACGGAGATAGCGGTGGGCCGACTCCCGCGCCTCTGCGGCACGCTCGGGCGTCGACGTCAGCACGAGCCAGCGGAGATCAACGGAGGGCTGCGCCCGGAGAATGGCTCGCAGTGTGGCTCCACTGCCGATCTCGATGTCGTCGGGGTGGGCACCGACACACAAGACGGAAGCGAGCGACGAGAACAGCTCTGTGACGCGCACGTCAGGTCCCGTGGTCGGACTTCCAAAGCTCCCACGGGGCCCGGCCTGACGCCCAGAGCTCATCGAGGCGTTGCTTCTCCTTGAAGGTGTCCATCGGAGCCCAGAACCCGTCGTACTTCTCAGCGACGAGCTTGCCCTCCTTCATCAGCCTGAAGAACGGCTGCATGACCAGCTCATCTCCGGGCTCGATGTAGTCGAGAAACTCGGGGCGGAAGGCGAAGTAGCCGCCGTTGATGTAGAGCCCCGAACCGACGATGGGCTCGATGGCGGTGACCACGCCGGCATCATCGGTCGAGACGCGGTGATAGCTCAGCGGGGGCTCCACGATCAGGAATTGTGCGGTCGCATCCGACGCCATGAACTTGTCCACATAGTGGTCGAGCGGCAGATCGGTGAGGCCGTCGGCGTAGTTGGCGAGGAACATCTCCTCACCCTCGAGATGCTTGCGCAACGCAATCAGCCGGTCGCTGACCTGGGCGTTGGTGCCGGTGTCAACGAAGGTGATGCTCCAATCTTGGATATCCGTGGAGAGCATGTCGATCTGGCGGCCGCCTTCCGACATCACGAAGTCGTTCGACACCGTCTCTTCGTAGTCGAGGAAGAACCGCTTGATGACATCGCCCTGGTGGCCGAGGGCGAGGACGAAGTCGGTGAAACCGAAGTGTGCGTAATACTTCATCAAGTGCCACATGATCGGCCGGTAGCCGACGGGAACCATGGGCTTCGGGATGGTGTCCGAGTACTCGCGCATCCGGGTGCCGAAGCCGCCGCAGAAGAGCACGACCTTCATGGGGACACTCCCTCGTGTGGCGGATCGAAGATCTCGACCTCCGGGATCGGCACCACGAACCGGCCGCCCCAGCCGCCGATAGCCGCCATCTGGTGGCTGATCTCGTCGCGCAGGTTCCACGGCAGGATCAATACGTAATCGGGCTTGGTCTCCATGATGCGGCCCGGTTGGTAGACGGGGATGTGTGTCCCAGGAAGATACTTGCCGTACTTGGCGGGACTGCGGTCCACCGTGTACTCGAGCAGGTCGGTGCGGATCCCGCAGTAGTTGAGCAACGTGTTGCCCTTGCCCGGGGCGCCATACCCGACAACGGTCTTGCCCGCGTCCCGGGCGTCGATCAGGAACCTGAGCAGCTTGCGCTTCGTGGCTTCGACCTGGGCACCGAAAGTGCCGTAGGTGGCGAGGTCGTCGACGCCGAGCCGCTGCTCACGATCGAGCATCTCCCGCACCCGGTCGGTCACCGGATGCAGCGCGGAACCCGCGTGCTTGCCGTAGATACGCAACGAGCCGCCGTGGGTCGGCAACTCGTCGACGTCCCACAGCTCGAGACCATGACCGGCGAAGATTCGAACCGCTGCGGTGAAAGAGAAATACGAGAAGTGCTCGTGATAGATCGTGTCGAACTGGTTGTGCTCGATGAGCTGGAAGAGATGGGGGAACTCGACGGTGAACACGCCGTCTTCTGCCAGCAAGATCTTCATCCCGGCAACGAAGCCGTTCAGATCGGGTACTTGTGCGAGCACGTTCTTCCCGCACAGGAGGTCTGCCCGCGTACCCTCGGCTGCGAGCCGAGCGGCGAGCGCCTCCCCGAAGAACTCGACAATCGTCGACACCCCCCGCTCCTCGGCGACGGCGGCGACGTTGGCGGCCGGCTCGATACCGAGCGCCGGGATCCCTTTTGCGAGGAAGTACTGCAGGAGGTAGCCATCGTTCGACGCCAGCTCGACGACCTGGGAATCCTCATCGAGGCCGAAGCGTGCGGTCATGTCGTCGGCGTATCGCCGGACGTGCTCCAGCCAGCTGTCCGAGTACGACGAGAAGTACGCGTAGTGACCGAATATCGAGGACGGGCTCACGTATTCCTCGAGTTGCACGAGGGCGCACTCGGAGCACACGTAGACGTGGAGTGGGTAGAACGGCTCCATCTCGTTGAGCTGCTCTGCAGTCAGAATCGTCTGACACAGTGGCGACTTCCCAAGGTCCACCATCGTGAACACGAGGGGCGCGGCGCAGAAGCGACAGCTCGCACCCGTCCCGAGGACCGCCGCCTCCTCGGTCGTCTCGGCCATCGTCATCGGCCGACCTCTGCTCGGTGCCGCCAGCGCAGGTCGTCGGTGAACCGGTCTGCGGCAATGTGCGTCTCCAAGCGTCGCAGCCGTACGTAGCGATCGCCTTCGAAGAGCTCCGTGGTCATCGGTACGGCCAGGTAGGACTCGTACAGCTCCTTGGCTCCCGTGGCCACGTCCCACACGGGGTGGAAGTCCGGCAACAGCGACTCTGCCTTCGAGAAGTCGACTCGGTAGTCGCGCGTATCGGGCTCTCCGCCGGGAGCAAAGGAGACGACGCTTCCGGGGACGGCAGCGCCCACGACCTCGGCAACGTCGCGAATCTGGTAGTTCTCGCCATTGCGACCGATGTTGATCGCTTCGTCGTGGATGTTCTGGCGGGGCGCCGAAAGACAGGCGACCATCGCGGCCGAGATGTCGGCGACATGCACCAGCGGGCGCCACGGCGATCCGTCGCTGAGAATCCGGACCTGCCCCGTGGTCACGGCCCACCCGGTGAGGTTGTTGACGACGATGTCGAGCCGCAGCCGCGGCGAGGCGCCGTACGCCGTCGCGTTGCGCAGATAGACCGGCGAGAAGTCGTCATCCGCCATTGCCGAGAGGTCGCGCTCGGCGTACACCTTCGATTCCCCATACGGCGTGACCGGCGCCATGGGCGACTCCTCGTCGAGGAGCCCTGATCCGCCCGCCCCGTAGAGACTGCACGACGAGGCGAACACGAACCGCTCCACGCCTGCAGCCTTCGCCGCCGCCGCCAGCGTCACGACTGCGCGGTGATTCACGTCGTAGGTGATCTCCGGGTTGATGTTGCCCAGTGGATCATTCGAGAGAGCAGCGAGATGGATCACCGCGTCGAAGCCACGCAGGTCTTCGACTTCGGCGTCGCGTATGTCCTTTCCTACCGAAGGAACGCTTGGCGGCTGGGGACCGAAGTCGCAGGCGTCGAACCAGCCGGCATCCATGCCGACGACGTCGTGGCCGGCCTCAATCAACATCGGTGTCAACACCGCACCGATGTAGCCGAGATGGCCTGTGACCAAAACCTTCATCCGGTATCCCCCAACAGAGCGAGAAAGGTACGCGCATCATCGGAACGCCCCGTCATGGCCGTGGTGCTTCCGGACGCCGTCTCCGCTGGCTCCCGGCCCTGACCGGCACTTCCGCGCCGCACGATACCCCAGCACCAGGCCGCCGACCGTGGGTCGCTGGAACCATTCTCCGTCCGCTATCCACCGAGCCCGGGCTACGCTCGGCCGGGCCATGGTGAAGAGCTATCGCGACCTGGTTGCCGCCGCCAAGGCGGAGATCACGGAGATCAGTCCCCAGCAGGCATGGGTACGAGCCCGATCAGGGGCCATCCTCGTCGATGTGCGCGAGTCGAATGAGCACGCGACAGGTGTGGCACCGGGCGCGGTCCTCATCACGCGAGGCGTCATGGAGTCCGAGGTGCCCACCCGCGTCCCGGATCGGTCCACCGAGCTCCTGCTGGTCTGCGCCGCGGGCAACCGCTCTGCGCTTGCGGCGCTGACGCTTGCAGACATGGGCTACACCCGGGTCGCCTCCGTCGCCGGCGGCATGGCAGAGTGGAAGACTGCCGGGCTCCCGTGGGGCGAGCCGGAGGGCTTGTCCGCCGCGCAGCGGCACCGGTACAGCCGGCACCTGTCGCTCCCCGAGGTCGGCGAACCCGGTCAGCAGAAGCTCCTGGACAGTCGCGTGCTGCTCATCGGAGCCGGCGGTCTGGGCTCGCCGGTGGCGCTCTATCTCGCCGCCGCCGGGGTTGGCACGATCGCCGTCGTCGACGACGACCGGGTCGACCCCTCGAATCTCCAGCGCCAGGTCCTGCATGCCACCGACCGAGTCGGCAGCGCCAAAGCGGAGTCGGCTCGGATGACGATCGGCGGCATCAATCCCGACGTGACGGTCGAGGTCCACGCCACCCGGCTGCGAAGCGACAACGTGCTCGACTTGATGGAGGGCGCCGACGTCGTCGTGGACGGGGCGGACAACTTCCCGACCCGCTACCTCGTGAACGACGCGTCCCTCCACACCCGGGTGCCGGTCGTACACGGTTCGGTGTTGCGCTTCGAAGGCCAGGTCTCGGTGTTCCGGCCATACGACGGACCCTGCTATCGCTGTCTCTACCCCGCTCCGCCTCCCCCGGAGCTCGCCCCCAACTGCGCCGAAGCCGGCGTGCTCGGCGTGCTCCCCGGCGTCGTCGGGACGATCCAGGCGGTCGAGACACTGAAGCTGCTGCTCGGCGTGGGCGACGACCTCTCCGGCCGCCTCCTCACCTCCGACGCGCTGGAGCAGACGTTCCTGACCCTCGGGATTCGGCGCAACCCGAGCTGCCCTGCCTGCGCGGACGACAACCGGCC